>CAXTTH010000080.1:0-7847 GCA_964247035.1 uncultured Acetobacteraceae bacterium | reverse complement strand
GGGGGCCGCACCAGCACGACGACGGGGCTGCCCGGGAGCGGCTCCAGCGCCGCGCCGCCGTCGCGCCCGGTCAAGCGGGGCCGGTCACGGCTGCGGCGCGGGGTGCTGCGCCAGCCAACGCTTCATGAATGTCTCTTCCTTGGCCTGGGAGGCGATGATGTCGCGGGCCAGCTTCCGCAACGCCGGGTCATGGCCGTAGCGCAGTTCCACGCGGGCCATGTCGATGGCGCCCTGGTGGTGGGGCAGCATCCCCGTGACGAAGTCGTGGTCGGCATTGCCGGTGGCGGGCACGTCCATGGCCGCCGTCATGCGCTGCATGGCCGCCTTGTTGGCGGTCGCGGGCGTGTCCGCGCCAGGCGGTGCGGATGCCGTGGGCGCCTGGGCCAGCGCGCTGCCTCCCAGCAGCAGGGCAGCAGGCAGGATCATGCGGATCATCAGATACCTTCCTTCGTGGCCTGCCAGATCATGCCGGCCATCACAGCCCCTCCCCTTGCGGGAGAGGTAAGCTGCAATCCGTTCCAGAACGCCAGGAAGATTGCCAAGCAGCTCATTGCTCCAGAACCGGAGCACCTCAAGCCCCTGCGCCCTAAGCCAAGCAGTCCTTCGCTCATCATTTCCTGGCTCAGCGTGGGTTCCACCATCGACTTCGATGACCGAGCAAAGTTGGGGTATAGGAAATCCACGGTGTAAGGGCCGATTGGCGCCTGATGTCGCCAGCGTTGGCCGCGCATCCGCTTGGTCCGGATCGCTTTCCATAGCTTGTGTTCGGCAGGCGTAGGTCGGCGACGCATAAGACGTGTGTGGTTCAGAGGCCCCGTTTCCATCACTGTGACCCCTCCCCCCGGTCCCCTCCCGCAAGGGGAGAGGGAGGGGCGGTATACCAGGTTGTAGCGTTGGGGCCATCCTTCAGGGGACCATCGTTCAGTATAACCCCTTGGCTGGCGAGATGCTGGCGTATCTCGTCCGCCAGGCCGTATTTTTTCTCCACTCGAGCCCAATAACGGCGTTGAATCATCTTCTCTACTTCGACGCTATCGGCTCCCTCGTGGAGGAACTTTACAGGGTCAGAGGCGAGAAGGCCTAAAATCTCTCCGCCGCTGCGAAGCTTTGCGGCTGCCGTAGCATCGCCCGCAAAGGCGGCATCCGCGAACTTCTGCAGATGGAACAACGCAAGCGGCGTATTCAGATCGTCGCACAAGGCATCGACGACCTCCGAAGGTACGGGGCCAGGTTCGATCCGACGGTCCAAAGCCGTATAGAACCTGAACAACTCCCGGCGGCTCTCATCCAATCCGTGTCCAGTAAAATCCAAGGATGAGCGGTAATGCGTTCGAAGCAGCATGTGCCTGACGATCTCGCCCTGGCGCCAGCGACTCAGGATTTCCGGGACGGTGACGAAGTTAGCCAGGGATTTGGACATTTTCTGTCCCTCTATCCCGACCATCCCATTATGGATCCAGATGCGCGCGAACCCCTCGCCGGGAAAGGCGCAGCACGATTGCGCCCGCTCATTCTCGTGGTGGGGGAACAGCAGGTCGGCCCCGCCGGCATGGATGTCGAAGCTGGCGCCCAGGTAGCGCCACGCCATGGCGCTGCATTCGATGTGCCAGCCCGGCCGGCCGCGGCCCCAGGGGCTGTCCCAGCCGGGCAGCTCGGGCGCCGAGGGCTTCCACAGCACGAAGTCGCCCGGGTCGCGCTTGTAGGGCGCCACGTCCACCCGCGCCCCGGCCAGCAGCTCGTCCGGGCTGCGGCCGGAGAGGCGCCCGTACTCGGCATAGCTTGCCACCGCGAACAGCACGTGGCCCTGCGCCGGGTAGGCGTGGCCGGAGGCGACCAGCCGCTCGATCAGCGCGACCATCTCGGGGATGTGCGCCGTGGCGCGGGGCTCCACGTCCGGCGGGATCACGCCCAACTGCGCCATGTCGGCGTGGAAGTCGGCCAAGGTCTGCTCGGTGATGACGCCGATCGGCTGCCCTGCGGCGGCGGCGCGGGCGTTGATCTTGTCGTCCACGTCCGTGATGTTGCGCACGTAGGTCACGCGCGGATAGAGGTGGCGCAACAGGCGCACCAGCACGTCGTTGACCACCTCCGGACGCGCGTTGCCGATATGGGCTCGGTCGTACACGGTGGGGCCGCAGGCATACATCCGCACGTGCGCCGGGTCGATCGGCGCGAGCGGCTCGCGCTGCCGGGTCAGGCTGTTGTGCAGGGTGAGGGGCATGGCCGCACGGTTCTGGGGCAGGCCGACGCAACTGACAACAGCGCCGGCCGTTTGACGGGGCTCGGAGTTGCAAGTAATTCGCAGCCTCACCTAAGCGACGGACCGATCATGGCCAGCAGCCTGCAAACCGGCATTCCGCGCAAGCGGGGCATCACCTCCTGGCTTGCCGTTTTCGGACCCGGCCTCGTCGTCATGCTGGCGGACACCGACGTGGGCAGCCTGGTCACGGCAGGCCAGAGCGGCGCGCAGTGGGGCTACCGGCTGCTGCTGGTCCAGGTGCTGCTGATGCCGATCCTCTACATCACTCAGGAGCTGACGGTGCGGCTTGGCATCTACAGCGGGCGCGGCCATGGCGAGCTGATCTGCGACACCTTCGGCCGGTTCTGGGGCTGGGTGTCCGCGGCTGGGCTGGCGGTGGCGACAGCCGGCGCGCTGCTGTCCGAGTTCTCCGGCGTGGCCGCGGTGGGAGACCTGTACGGCGTGTCCCGCTTCGTCAGCTTGCCCCTGGCGGCCACAGCGCTGATCGCGGTGGTGCTGACGGGCTCCTACCGCCGGGTGGAGCGGGTGGCGATCGCCATCGGGCTGTTCGAGTTCGCTTTCTTCGCGGTGGCCTGGTACGCCCATCCGCCGCTGAGCGCGGTGCTGGCGGATGCGGTGAGCATCCCGTTCGCCAACAGGGACTACCTGTTCCTGGTCGCAGCCAACATCGGCGCGGTCATCATGCCGTGGATGGTGTTCTACCAGCAATCCGCCATCGCGGACAAAGGCCTGCGCCCCGAGCACCTGCGCGCCGCCCGGGCCGACACGGCGGTGGGCGCCGTAGTGACGCAGCTGGTGATGGCGGCGGCGCTGGTGGCCTGCGCCGCGGTGATCGGCGGCGCCAGCAAGGACACGCCGCTCAACACGGTGGGCGACATGGCCGCCGCGATGACGCCGCTGCTGGGCGCCGCCGCCGGCAAGCTGGTGTTCAGCCTCGGCGTGCTGGGCGCCGCCATGGTCGCCGCCATCGTGGCCTCTCTGGCCCTGGCCTGGGGCATCGGCGAGGTCGCGGGCTACCGGCGCTCCCTGGAGCTGCCGCCTCGGCGGGCGGTGTGGTTCTATGGCGTGTATGCGGCCTGCATCGTGGGCGGCGCTGCACTGATCGCGGTTTCTCCCGACCTGGTGGCGCTGAACGTCGATGTGCAGGTGATGAACGCGCTGCTGCTGCCGCTGGTGCTGTTCTTCCTGGTGGCCCTGGCCATGCGCGCGCTGCCTCCTGGGCTGCGTCTGCGGGGCGCTTACCAGTGGGTGGTGATCGTGGTGCTGACGGTGACGACGGCGTTCGGCGTGTATGGCGGGTTGTCGGGGGCGGGGCTGTTCTGAGCGCCTGCCCGCCTTTTGGGCGACAAATGCAAACAGATGCAGAAAGCATGGCATCGCCTGTCAACGCGGCCGATCTTTTGGCCCATGCCGCGCGTTTCGCCTCTACCCGCACAGGCCCGCCTTGCGGCTGCGATGGAGAACGACATTGGAACACGTCAGACTGGGCCGCAGCGGCCTGAAGGTTTCGCGTCTTTGCCTTGGCTGCATGACCTACGGCGAACCATCGCGCGGCAACCACGAATGGACCCTCGACGAGCAGGCCAGCCGCCCGTTCATCAGGGAGGCGCTCGAAGCCGGAATCACCTTCTTCGACACGGCCAACGTGTACTCCGACGGGTCCAGCGAGGAGATCCTCGGCCGAGCCATCCGCGACTTCGCCCGTCGTGACGAGTTGGTGATCGCGAGCAAGGTGCACGGCGCGATGGGCAAGGGGGCGAACCAGCGCGGCCTCTCGCGCAAGGCGATCATGGCCGAGATCGACCAATCGCTGCGCCGGCTCGGCACCGACTACCTCGACCTCTACCAAATCCATCGCTTTGATGCCGAAACGCCGGTCGAGGAGACGCTGGAGGCGCTGCACGACGTCGTAAAGGCCGGTAAGGCTCGCTACATCGGCGCCTCGTCGATGCATGCCTGGCAGTTCTGCAAGGCGCTGCACCTTGCCGACCAGAACGGCTGGACCCGTTTCGTCTCGATGCAAAACCACATGAACCTGCTCTACCGCGAGGAGGAGCGCGAAATGGTCGGGCTCTGCCTGGAGGAAGGCATCGGCATCATTCCCTGGAGCCCGCTCGCACGCGGCAAGCTGGCCCGGCCCAACGACGCCCAGGGCGAGACCAAGCGCGGCCAGACCGACGCATTCTCGCGCAAGCTCTACGATGCGACTGAGCAGGCCGACCGTAAGGTTGTGGACATTGTCGGCGAGGTCGCGACCGCCCGCGGCGTCACACGCGCTGAAGTTGCCCTTGCTTGGCTGCTGAGCAAACCTGGGATCACGGCGCCGATCATCGGCGCGTCGAAGCCGCATCATATCAAGGATGCGCTGGCCGCGTTGTCTCTCGTGCTGACCGAGGACGAGACCGCCCGTCTCGAAGCGGCCTACGTCCCGCACAACGTCGCTGGCTTCTAGCTTTGCGGATGACGTCAGCAATCCATAGGTGCTTTTGCCAGCGAAGGCCCGCACCCATTCCAGGCTGAACTATCCCCGCGGCTTCGGCGTCGGCCCGTCAATCCGCAGCCCGTGCCAGCCCAGCACCGTGTCCACCAGGAACGCCGTCAGCGCCGCGATGGTGCATCCCAGGGAGGAGCCGAACAGCCATAACTCCACCGCGCTGCCCGTCGAGTCCCGGATCGTCACCAGGAACAGGGCGAACGCCGCCGCGCACGTCGTCCCGCCCGCCAGCGCACCCAGCACCACGGAGGCGTCCAGCGCCGAGCGGCGGCGGATCAGCCGGCGGTAGTGCCGCCCCATCTTCGCCCGTTCCGGATCATCCTCGTCCGCCGCCGCCACCAGGTCCGCCACGTGCGACGTGTGGTCCGCCACCCGGGCCAGGCGTTGGTTGAACACGTTGAGCAAGGTGCCGATGCCAGAGAGCAGGAACACCGGCGTCAGCGCCGTCTGGATGATACGGGTGGCATCCACCGGGTCCGCCACGGTCAGCACCGCCATCAGCGGCGGCTTGTCAAGTCTGGGCCACCCGCAGCCGCTCCGCCGTCCGCCCCCGCCCGATCAGCGGCAGCAGCCCGCGCATCTCCGGCCCGCGCTCCTCCCCGGTCAGCGCCAGGCGCAGCGGGTGGAACAGCGCACGGCCCTTGCGCCCCGTCGCCGCCTTGAGCGCCACCGTCCAGTTGTCCCACACGTCGGCAGCCCACGGGTCCGGCGGCAGGGCGGCCAGCGCCTCGCGCAAGTAGGCGCGGTCCTCCTCGATCACGGGGGGCACGATGTCGCCCGCCACCACGTCCCACCAGCCGCGCGCCTCCGCCAGCATGTCCAGGTTGCCGCGCACCGCGTCCCAGAACACCGGCGTGGCGCCCGGCGGCAAGCGGTCCTGCACCGCCTCGAACGGCAAGCCGTGCAGCACCCGGCGGTTCATCGCCAGCAGCTGACGTACGTCGAACCGCGGCGAGCTGTGGGAGAACTGGTCCAGCGTGAACCCGGCGGCCAGCTGGTCCATGCCGCACGGCACCGGGTCCTCGGAGGTGCCGAGCCGGGCCAGGTAGGACGTGACGGCCGAGGGCTCGATCCCGTCCTGCCGCAGGCTGCGCAGCGTCAGCGACCCGGTGCGCTTGGACAGCTTGCCGCCGTCGTCGGCCACCAGCAGCGGCAGGTGCGCGAAGGAGACCCGGCGTGGGTTGCCGCCCAGCGCCGACCAGATGTCCAGCTGCACCGCCGTGTTGGTCACGTGATCCTCGCCGCGGACGATGTGGGTGATGCCGGTCGCCAGGTCATCCACCACGGAGGTGAACGCATAGAGCGGCGTGCCGTCCGCGCGCACCAGCACCGGGTCCGAGAGGGTGTTGAGGCGGACCTGCTTGTCGCCCAGCACCAGGTCGTGCCAGGCCATGACCCCATCCGACAGGCGGAAGCGCCAGTAGGGGGTCTTGCCGTTCGCCTCGGCCGTGGCGCGCTGCTCGGGGGTCAGCTTGAGCATGGCGCGGTCGTACGTGGGCGGCTGGTGGCGGCGTTGCCGCTGGTCGCGCTTGGCCTGCAGCTCCGCCTCGCTCTCGAAGCACGGGTAGAGCCGGCCGGAGGCCTCCAGCGTGCGGGCGGCGGCGGCGTAGTCGGCCAGGCGGGCGGATTGGTGGAAGCTCTCGCCCCACTCGATGCCCAGCCAGCGCAAGTCCTGCTCGATGGCGGAGACGAACTCGGGCCGGTTGCGCTCCACGTCCGTGTCGTCGAACCGCAGCAGGAACTGGCCGCCGTGCCGCCGGGCGAGCAGGTAGTTGGCCAGCGCGGCGCGCACGTTGCCGACATGCAGCAGGCCGGTCGGGGAGGGGGCGAAACGCAGCTTCACTCGTCATCCTCATGGTCGTTGTCAGTGCGAGGGTCCAGGGCGCGCCAGTCGCGCTCCTCCTCGCTGGCCGGGCGCTCGGCAAACTCCTTCAGCTCGGTGGCGCTGCGCCAGGCGCCCTGGGGGTTATCGGCCACCTCGGCGTCCTCGCCGAACGCAAACCATGCGTCCAGCACTTGCCGCGCGGTCAGGCCCGGTCCACGGCAACGCTCCAGGCTGTCCCGCACGTAGGCGCGAGCGAAGGCGTTGGCCTGCATCAGCGTGGGAAAGCCGGCGATCTCCTCCACCAGCTTGTCGTCGGATGCGCCCGACAAGTCCAGGATGCGGACGCGCCAGCCGCCGGGCGGAGCGAACAGGTCGCTCACGGGCGGGGGCTGCGAAGCAGAAACTCGCGCCCGGCTTTCACCCGCGCCGCGCCGTCATACTCCACGGTGTCGGCAGTGGCGTAGGTCTCGTCCCAACGGTCGGGCAGGTGGCCGCCCGTGCCGGAAGCGTCGCGCTCCAGCGCGGCGTAGCTCTCCGCCGGGTCCAGCCCTTCGAGGAAGCATCCGCCATGCGTGTCCAGCCGCGCGGAAAGCCGGCCAGCCGCCGCCATCTCGGGAAAGCGCCGGCAGACCACCAGCTCGTTGGTGATGTTATGGCCGAAGTGGTTCGTCAGCTCCGTAGCGGCAGCAACGAAGCCGCACGCGCCCTCATGCTGCGCCGCCGCCCCGCCGACGCTGGCGGCATGTCCCATGAGGTCCTGCATCTCGGCGCCTGCACAATGCCGCGCGTCCATGGCGATGGATCGCATGCGGGGCAGCGCCATGCACATCTGGCAGGCGTTGTGCGCTGCCACGCAGGCTGCACCTAATCTTTGCAGCGAAAGCGTTTCGCAGTTGGACAGGTGCTGGAACGACCCGGCGATGTATGCGGGCGGCTCGCCCACGCCGACCCAGGCGCCTTCCGAACGCGTCACCTCCAGCCCAATCGGAGAACCCTGCTCCTCCGCAACCGCCCGCAGCCAATCCAGCATGGAGCGAAAAGCCGAGATCACGGGGCGGCGTAGAAATACCGCATGGATCAAGTTTCCGCCGCCGAACCGCGCCACGATATCCCGCATGCGACTGAGGTAGGCGTCAGCACGGCTGGCGGTGTCGTTGGTAAGAAGCATGACTTTCAATGAACCTACCCAAACGAGAGTAAAGCCTGTGCAGCATTAGTGTCCATCCGAGATCATGTGGTGGTCTGACAGAGTTTTCGCACCATGAGCC
>CAXTTH010000079.1:0-7888 GCA_964247035.1 uncultured Acetobacteraceae bacterium | reverse complement strand
CCGATGCGCCACGGGCGGCGGGCGGGGGCGCGCTCCACCGCCACGGCGGCAGGCGCGCGGACGATGGGGCCGATCACGGACATGGGCATCCCTTCCGTCGGTGGGCCGGACGAGACACCAGATAGAGCGGCGGCGAAGCACGAAACAGCGGGGCGGCGCGCAAAGGTTGGCGGCTGCTGCGGACGCACCCCGGCGTAGCACAGGCTGCTCCCGCCGCCCCGCAGGCGGAGACAATCCTTCCACGTCAAATCTTGGCTGACCTTTGGGCTTTGAGAGCTGCTGGCCGGAGCGGCCGGACACTTTCGCGAAAGGCACAATCAAACAAACCGCTGCGGCACTGGCGTAGGGCGGTCTGCTCGCAGCCTTTCTTTTCATCGCAGGATCATGTGGCTTGCTCACGTCGTTGCTCTCGGGCAGGTGGGCTGCAAGCAGCCCACCCTATCCTTACTGGGCGGCCAGGGACGCAGGTCAGCAGATCAAGGCAGGCGCAATTGGTCTTTTGCGCGAGGATCGCAACCGAAGTCCCCGAGGTCGGACCAGCTGATCTCGTTGCTGTGCCCCTTTAAAGTGTAAGCAAACAACATTTCGAAGGAGGTTCTATCGTCGTTGGTCGATACCTCCGATTTACTGACTTCCAAGATTTGAGCACCTTGCTGCTTTAAAATGCTGAGAAATTCCTTAGGAGATTTACCGGTCGCTGCATTTGGCCAATGGCAAGCGACTTGGGATTCGGTATCGTCTGTGATGAGCCATTTGACCGCTGGCTTGTGTTCCATGTCCGCATCCGAAACCTTGATCCCGTTGTTAGGCAACGAGTTGGCCAGCATGGCATTGCACATTTCAGCGCTGATAAAGAAACGATATTCCTGAACCGGTCTGTTCTTAAGTGGGACGGCCGAATCGCTGATGGTCGCGACGGTGGAGCGGCTGGCATCCTCGTCCACCACTGACGTGTCCCAGTCCATCGTTGGGTGATGCTGCTTGGCGCTCACCGACTGCATGAATTTGAATGGGGTTGTCGGACCAAGAGGTCGGCATGCGCCACCCTCGTATGAAATAAATACCCATTGGAACTTTGAGGATTTTGCTAAATCCTCGGCTCTCGCATGTCTTGCTTGGTTGGTGATGCGCATTTCGATGAGCAATCTTCTATCTTGGTAGATGGCAACCAATTCTTTGGGTATCCAAAATACAGAGGGAACGTCGGTCATCCCGTAGTTGCGGAACTGATTATACGCTGCCCAATCCTCGGGATTTTTAGTACTCTGCCAAACGCATGAGAAGCCGCTGCCATGATCGGAACAGAACCAATGTGCGGCTTCGTCAGTGGCGCTACCTACGCCCCTGAAATCGACTTTCCACCAGATGTTCTGGCTGCCTACAGCGTTTGACGCTTCAATGCGATACACTTGAACGACAGGTTGGCCCGTGCGGTCGGCAATCTGGTCTTCAACGTCTGCTAGACTCTTACATTCCACCGGGTGCCAGACAGAGCCGGTCAGGGCTGCATTCTGTAGGCATACGTAGACACCTTGTGGCTCTGATAAAGCTGTATCATCAGCATGTGCCGCCGAAATGATCGACGCCGCGCAGAGGCAAACCATTATCAACTTGAGCATGGGGAGCCTTTCGCCTTGGGCCGTTGAAACTGGATAGTGGGAACGGCTGCCATCTCAGTTTCCGACCCTGAATCAGGCAGGTAACTTCCTCCAGTTGCCGCCATATTAATTGAGGCGTAACTTGCAAATAATTGTCTTCCAGACCGGCTAGCGCCCATAAACCAAATCCGGCAGCCACAGCGCGATCCCCGGCGCCGCCGACAGGATCACCACCCCCACCGCCATCAGCGCCACGAACGGCAGGGTTCCCTTGATGATCGGCCCCAGCCCGATGTCCGGCGCGATGCGGTTGATGACGAAGATGTTGAGCCCGACCGGCGGGTGGATCAGCCCCATCTCCATCACCACCGCCATCACCACGCCGAACCACACCAGGTCGAACCCGGCGGCGCGCAGCGGCGGCAGGATGATCGGCGCCGTCATCAGGATGATCGACACCGGCGGCAGGAAGAAGCCCAGGCCCACCACCAGCAGCAGGATGGCCGCCAGCAGCAGCCAGCGTGACAGGTGCAGCCCCACGATCCAGCCGGCCGCCCCCTGGCTGATGTGCAGGTAGCTCATCACGTAGCTGTAGAGCAGGCTCATGCCGATGATCATCAGCAACATGCCGCTCTCGCCCAGCGTGCCCTCGAAGATCGGCCTCAGGTCGCGCAGCCGCCAGGCGCCGTAGATCGCCGCGATCAGCAGCAGCGCCAGCACCGCCCCTAAGCCTGCCGTCTCCGAGGGCGTCGCGATGCCGCCGTACAGCGCCGCCATCACGCCGGTCAGCAGCAGCAGGAACGGGGCCACGCGGGGCAGCGCCGCCATGCGGTCGCGCATGGTGTAGGTGTCCGCCCGCAGGATCTCGCTGCGCGGCCCGCCGGCATCCAGCACACGCTGCGCCCGGCCATGCTCGCGCCGCCATTGCACCACCGCCCAGCTCGAGAACAGCAGCACCAGCAGCACGCCCGGCCCCAGCCCGGCCAGGAACAGCCGCCCCAGCGACTGCTCGGACGCCACGGCATACAGGATCAGCACGATGGAGGGCGGCAGCAGGATGCCGAGCGTGCCGCCTGCCGCCACCAGCCCCGCGGCGAACCCCGGCGAGTAGCCCCGCCTGCGCATCTCCGGGATGCCGGAGGAGCCGATGGCCGAGCAGGTCGCCGGGCTGGACCCGGCCATCGCCGCGAACAGCCCGCACGCCAGCACCACGGCCACGCCCAGGCCGCCGGGCACCCGGTGCAGCCAGGTGTGCAGCGCGTCGTACAAATCCTTGCCGGCGCGGGACTTGCCGATCGCCGCCCCCTTGAGGATGAACAGCGGGATGGTCAGCAGGGTGATGGAGGCGATCTCCTCGTACACGTTCTGCGCCACGGTATCGAGCGAGGCGGCCGGCATGAACAGCATCATGAACACGCTCGCCACCCCGCCCAGCGCGAACGCGATCGGGATGCCGGAGAACAGCGCCAGCAGCGTCGCCCCGCCGTACAGCAGGCCGATCGACCCGGTGCCCATCAGGCCCGCCTTCTCACGCGAGGTGCGCCGGGGCGGCGTTGGCGTGGTGGCTGCCCAGCAGCTGCAGAAGCAGCTGCACCGCCAGCAGGGCCATGCCCGCCGTCATGCAGCCATAGGGAATCCACAGCGGCGGCCCCCAGGAGGAGGGCGTCGTCTGTCCCTCCTCCCAGGCCTCGGCCAGCAGCGTGCAGCTTTTCCAGGCGAAGAACGCCACGAACAGCAACGAGCACGCATCCGCCAGCACCCGGCGCGCCCGGTCCACCCCGGGCGGCAGCACCTGCGCCAGCGCGTCGATGCCGACATGGCCACGCCGGGCCTGCGTCCACGCCGCCGATCCGAAGGTGGCGCCCACCAACAGGAAGGTGGACAGCTCGTCCTGCCAGTCACTCGGGATGCTCAGGACGTAGCGCCCGATCACCTCCCAGGTCAGCACGCAGCCGGCCATGCCGATGGCCAGCGCCGACAGCACGGCGAGCGCGCCGTTCAGCGCCGTGACCACCGCCTGCACCGGCGCCAGCAGCCCGGCCCGCGGCACATCGGCCGGCTCCGGCGCTGCGATCGCTGGAGCCGCGAGGCTCAAGCCACCGCCTCGGCCAGCTTCAGGATGTTGGCGCAGGAGGCGCTGCGCCCGGCGAAGTCCTTCCATGCCGAGTCCTGCGCCACCGCCTTCCACTTGGCGATGGCCTCGGCATCCATGTCCGACACCGTGACGCCCGCCTTGGCATAGACCTGGGCCAGCAGTTGGTCGTCCGCCTGGGCCTGCTGCAGCGCGAACGCTTCCTGCGCCTCGCCCGCCGCCAGGATCGCCGCCTGCTGGTCGGGCGCCAGGCCGTCGAACACCTGCTTGGACATCAGCAGCGGCTCGAACATGAACCAGAACGAGCCGCCGCGCGCCGTGGTGACGTTCTTGGCGATCTCTTGCAGCCGGAAGCTGATCAGGCTGGTGGACGAGGTGATGGCCGCGTCCAGCGAGCCGGTCTGCATCGCCGCGTAGGTCTCGTCCGAGGTGACGGAGCTGATGATCCCGCCGGCCGCCTTCAGCATCAGGTCCATCTCGCGCGACGCGCCGCGGATCTTCAGGCCCTTGGTGTCGTCCGGCCGCACCACCGCGCCTGCCCGGGACGCGATGCCGCCGCCCTGCCAGACCCAGGTGATGATCTTGACTCCGCGCTTGTCCAGCACGGCCGACAGCTCCTGCCCGACCGGCGCCGTCTTCCACGCCGTGCCCTGGGCGTAGGTGGTGACCAGGCAGGGCATCAGCCCGACATTGACCTCCGGCACCTCGCCGCCCGCGTAGGCCAGCGGATAGAGGGTGAAGTCCAGCGCTCCGCGCCGCACCGCGGAGAACTGCGCCACCGTCTTCATCAGCGAGCTGCCGGGGTAGATCTCGAACGTCAGCGCCCCGCCGGTCCGCGCCGTCACGTCGGCGGCGAAGCGCCGCACCAGCCGGTCGCGGAAATCCCCCTGCTCCACCGTGCCCCCGGGGAACTGGTGGCTGATCTTCAGCACCTTGGCGTCTGCCGCCCGCGCCGACCCGGCGCGGATCAGGGCAGGCGCTGCGAGCAGGCCGAGCGCGGTCCGGCGCGTGATGGGCATGGTGGGGGCGTCCTCCGGATTATTTATTTGCTCATCGGCACGCTAGCGGAGGCGGGGTGGGGCAACAAGCTGGCCGTGCCGGGCCGGACATGCCGGGCCTGCCTGGACCGAGTTCAAGACCGGGCCACCTGACCCACCCAGATCGGCATGGCGCCTGCGCATCCAGGCTTGATCGTGCGGAGCAGGGTCAACCGAGCATGACGCAAGCCCTTGCCGCCCTGCTCGGCAGCCTCGCCACCGCCGTCGCGATCTTGGGCGGTGGCCTGGCTATCGAGGCCTGCAAGCGCCCGTGGAACCAACGAAGGCTTTGGTCGCCGCGGGGCTTGGAGCTGGCTCAGGCGGCCTTGCGCCCGCGCTTGGCCGGAACGACGGTCGCCGTGACATCCTGCTGGATGGCCGGCTTGCGGCCGAGGCCGATCTTCTTGGCCAGTTCTGACCGGTGCTCGGCGTAGCGCGGCGCCACCATGGGATAGTCATGCGGCAGGCCCCACCGCTCACGGTATTGCTCCGGAGTGATGTTGTAGGACGTTTGCAGATGCCGCTTGAGCATCTTGAGCTTCTTGCCATCCTCCAGGCACACGATGTATTCCGGGAAAACAGACTTCTTGATGGGCACCGCCGGCTGCAGTTGCTCCGGCTCGGCCTGTTCAGTTCCGGCTGCCATCAGTGTCGAGAAAACCTGCTGTATCAAATCGGGCAGGGCGTCACGTGAAACAGTGTTATTGGACACGTGGGCGGAGACGATCTGGGCTGTGAACCCAAGGACTGCCTGTGTTGAGTTATCTTCGGCCATGCTAAGTCGGCTCCTTGTCACGATTCGCGGATGCGCGTGGCACTACCTTGCACTTCAGCAAGCTTTTCTCAAGGGAAGTCGTATTGGCGAACAAAAAATTGCGGCGCACTGGCCTTGTCTTGACCGGGCGGCAAAGGCGCAGGATGCAAGCCGATCCAGGACTGTGCGCTTCGGGGCACTGGGAACCGAGCTAGTCGCCATCCTGCAATCATCGGTCCCAGGACCTTCAAAACGCCAGCGCAGCACGCGGCGCATTCCCACCGTTACTGGGGTGATCGGGCAACCTCCCCTGACGGGCCGCATGACCTGCCCGTGCGGCGCGGGACGGTGATGACCAGGCTTGACGACCGGGTGCGCCGGAGACTAAACGGCTGGCACTCCGACGGGGCGAGTGCCAAACTTGCCTCGGTCGGACATCAACAGTGTCAGATCGCTGAGGAGTAGCGCCATGAAGTTCCGCCCGCTGCACGACCGCGTCGTGGTCAAGCGCCTGGAGGCTGAGGAGAAGACCATCGGCGGCATCATCATCCCCGACACGGCCAAGGAAAAGCCGATGCAGGGCGAGATCGTCGCCGCCGGCCCGGGTGCGCGCAACGAGCAGGGCGCCATCGTCGCCCTGGAAGTCAAGGCCGGGGACAAGATCCTGTTCGGCAAGTGGTCGGGCACCGAGGTCAAGATCGACGGCGAAGAGCTGCTGATCATGAAGGAATCCGACATCATGGGCATCGTCGAGCAGGCTTGAGCCTGCTCCGCGATCCTCCCATCCATCAAGAAAAGGTAGCATAACATGGCAGCTAAGGACGTACGGTTCGGCGGCGACGCTCGCCAGCGCATGCTGCGCGGCGTGGACATCCTCGCCGACGCGGTGAAGGTGACGCTCGGCCCCAAGGGCCGCAACGTGGTCATCGACAAGAGCTTCGGCTCGCCGCGCATCACCAAGGACGGCGTCACCGTCGCCAAGGAAATCGAGCTTGCCGACAAGTTCGAGAACATGGGCGCGCAGATGCTGCGCGAAGTCGCCACCAAGACCAACGACATGGCCGGCGACGGCACCACCACGGCGACCGTGCTGGCGCAGTCGATCGTCCGCGAGGGCAGCAAGGCGGTGGCCGCGGGCATGAACCCGATGGACCTCAAGCGCGGCGTGGACATGGCGGTCTCCGCCATCGTCGATGAGCTGAAGAGCCGCAGCCGCAAGATCACGACCGAGGCCGAGACCGCCCAGGTCGGCACGATCAGCGCCAACGGCGAGGCCGACATCGGCCGCATGATCGCCGAGGCGATGCAGAAGGTCGGCAACGAGGGTGTCATCACCGTCGAGGAGGCCAAGGGCATCGACACCGAGCTGGATGTCGTCGAGGGCATGCAGTTCGATCGCGGCTATCTCTCCCCGTACTTCATCACCAACGCGGAGAAGATGATCGCCGAGCTGGACCAGCCCTACATCCTGATCCACGAGAAGAAGCTCTCCGGCCTGCAGTCCATGCTGCCGCTGCTGGAGACGGTCGTGCAGTCCGGCCGTCCGCTGCTGATCATCGCCGAGGATGTCGAGGGCGAGGCGCTTGCCACGCTCGTCGTGAACAAGCTGCGCGGCGGCCTCAAGGTGGCGGCCGTGAAGGCGCCGGGCTTCGGCGACCGCCGCAAGGCGATGCTGGAGGACCTCGCGATCCTGACCGGCGGCCAAGTGATCTCCGAGGACCTCGGCATCAAGCTCGAGACCGTCACGCTGGCGATGCTCGGCAAGGCCAAGCGCGTCATCATGGAGAAGGAGAACACCACGATCGTCGAGGGCGCCGGCGACGCCGACGGCATCAAGGGCCGCTGCAACCAGATCCGGGCGCAGGTGGAGGAGACCACCTCCGACTACGACCGGGAGAAGCTGCAGGAGCGCCTGGCCAAGCTCGCAGGCGGCGTCGCGGTCATCCGCGTCGGCGGCTCGACCGAGGTCGAGGTGAAGGAGCGCAAGGACCGCGTCGACGACGCGCTGCATGCGACCCGTGCGGCGGTCGAGGAAGGCATCGTGCCGGGCGGCGGCGTCGCCCTGGCCCGTTCCAGCCTGATCCTGGCGCAGCTCAAGCCGCTGAACGAGGACCAGAAGCTCGGCATCGAGATCGTCCGCAAGGCGGTGCAGACCCCGCTGCGGCAGATTGCCGAGAACGCGGGCGAGGACGGCGCGGTCATCGCCGGCAAGGTCATCGAGAACGGCGACTACAACTACGGCTTCGATGCCCAGACGGCCGAATACAAGGACATGGTCGCCGCCGGCATCATCGACCCGACCAAGGTGGTGCGCACCGCCTTGCAGGACGCGGCTTCCATCGCGGCCCTGCTGATCACCACCGAGGCCATGATCGCCGAGCGCCCCGAGCGCAAGGCTCCCATGGGC
>CAXTTH010000078.1:0-7910 GCA_964247035.1 uncultured Acetobacteraceae bacterium | reverse complement strand
CCCCCCCCCCCCCCCCCCCCCCCCCCCCCCCCCCCCCCCCCCCCCCCCCCGCCCCGCTGATCGAGCGCGCCTTCGACGGCATCAAGCAGGGTGGCGCGGTGATCCTGGACATCGACAGCCCCGGCGGCTCGCCGGTGCAGTCCGAGCTGATCGCAGGCCTGATCCGGCGGCGGGCGGAGAAGAAAGGCGCCCGCGTCCATGCCGTGATCGGCGAGGCAGGCGCCTCGGGCGGCTACTGGCTGGCCTGCGCGGCTGACCAGATCCATGCCAGCGCCATGAGCATCGTGGGCTCCATCGGCGTGGTGGGCGGCGGCTTCGGCTTCGAGCAGCTGATCGCCCGTTACGGGGTGGAGCGGCGGCTCTACACCGCCGGCGACAACAAGGCACGGCTCGACCCGTTCAGCCCGCAGCGCCCGGAGGACGTGGCGTTCGTGCAGGCGCTGATGACCGACATCCACGCCCGCTTCAAGCAGTGGGTCGCCGAGCGGCGCGGCCCCCGGCTTTCCGCCGACCTGGCTGTGTTCGACGGCAGCTACTGCCTGGGCGTGCGCGGCATGGAGCTGGGGCTGGTGGACGGGCTCACCACCGTGGAAGAGCTGGTCCGCACGCTGGGCGGGGAGCGCGCCCGGGAGCGCCGGCTGCGTCCGCGGCGGCGGTTCTCGCTGGCCCGGCTGCCGCGGCTGGCGCTGGAAGCGGCGGTGGACATGGCGGAGGAGCGGCGGCTGCGAGTCCGCTAGGGGCCCAAGCCGGAACCGCGTGGGGCGCGCCGCGTAGGCAGCCGGATCCAGCAACGAGGCAGCCATGCGGGTCGTCGCTCTCGAAGAACATTTCGTCGTTCCCGACCTGATCCGGCGCATCAGCCCGGAGGCCGTCGCCCGGCGCGGCATCCCGGCGCGCGGCGATGTCTGGAGCCCGCTCAACCTGACGGACGAGATGGCCGAGGTCGGGCCGCAGCGGCTGAAGGCCATGGATGACAGCGCCGTCACCGTGCAGGTGCTCTCGGTGATAGGTCCTGGCGCCGACCTGCTGCCGCCCGATCAAGGGCCTGGCTGGGCGCAGGAGGCCAACGACGCGATGGCGGCGGCGGTCGCGGCGCATCCCGGGCGCTTCGCCGGGTTCGCGCATCTGCCGTTGACGGCGCCGGAGGCTGCGGCGGACGAGCTGGAACGCGCCATCCGGCAGCTCGGCTTCTGCGGCGCCCTGGTCAGCGGCTCCACCGACGGCAAGTTCCTGGACGACCCCCGGTTCGAGCCGATCCTGGCGCGCGCGGAGGCCCTGGAAGCGCCGATCTACCTCCACCCATGGATACCGGAGGAGAGGGTGCGGGCTGCCTATTACGACAACCTACCGGACGAGCTGTCCTTCCCGTTCGCCATCGCAGGCTGGGGCTGGCACGCGGACACCGCCGTCCACGCTGCGGATGGTGCTGTCGGGGGCGCTGGACCGGCATCCCAAGCTGCAACTGATCGTCGGCCACATGGGCGAGGGGCTGGCAACCATGCTGCCCCGCTTCGACCAGGTGTTCGGCACTGTCCGCAAGGCTCCTCGCAGCGTGAGCCAGACGCTCCTCGAGCAGGTTCACGTCACCACCAGCGGCTTCAAGAACTTGCCGCTGTTCCTGGCGCTGCTCGAAGCCTTCGGCGCCGACCGGATCATGTATGCCGCCGACTACCCCTTCGTCCCGGGTGATCCCGGCGGCGAATTCCTCAAGAACCTGCCTGTCTCGCCGGCGGACCTGGCCAAGATCGCGCATGGCAATGCGGACCGGCTGCTGCGGCTGGATGGCGCGAGGTAGGCAGGGCGGACGCTGCGCGCCTGCCGCCAGCGGCCTCGGCCTACTCCGCCACGAACACCTGGTCCGTCGCCCAGGATACCCAGACGTGCCGCGTCGCCAGCCAGTCCGCGCCCAGCAGCGCCCCGATGCTGCGCAGGGTCCGGATCGGTGCGACGGCAAGGTCGGCAGGGCCGGCAGGCAGGCTGCCGACCTGCACGGACGGGAAGCCTTGCGTGCGCACGGCCAGGCTGTCCGGCCCGAAGCCGCGCATCCGGCCAGCCCCGCCCGCCGCCAGGCCGAGCTGGACCATGCCGGGCAGGGTGAGCGTGGTCGCCTCTGCGCCGCTGTCCAGCTCGGCCTGCAAGGCCTTGCCGCCTACCGGCAGCGGCAGCGCCAGCACGGTGCGGACCGGGCGCCAGGCAGGGAGAGCGGGGTAGCCCCCCGGCCAGGGCAGGAAGTGCCCGGCGCACCCGGCCACCGCATACAAGGCCAGCCGGCCGGCTGGGACGTCCAGGTCGAGGTCGTAGGGCGAGAGGTAGTCCTGGCCGAGCAGCCCGGCGATCGGGCGACCGCCGACCTCATCGGGGACTGGCCCGACCACCAGCGAATTGTCCGCCGCCACCGTGCGGCGGCGCAGCGCCAGCCCGCCGAGGGACAAGGAGGATGGCCGTCCCAGCCGTCGCCGGTCCACCCCGCCGGCGCCCTGGATGTCCGTGCTCACCCACTCGTCCCGCGCCAGCTTCAGCCGGTCGGCCGCAGCCAGGCCGACCACGCTGCGCTCCGCCCCCGTGTCGAGCACGAAGGACTCCGTCGCGCCGTTGATCTCCACCGGCGCCAGCACCAGCGCGCCGGCCAGCGACACGGCGACGCTTGCGCGCATCTCGACATGGCAGGCAGCCTGCGCCGGGTGCGCCGCGCCCCAGAGCAGCGCCGCGCAGAGGCCGAGCCGGGTCAGAACTCGGCCACCACGTCGGCCGCGATCGTCACCATGCCTTTGTCCCGGCCGTCGTTGAACGGCTTGGAGCCGTTGAGGGTGCGGTCGTAGCGGAGTTCCGGCCGGAACAGCATGCTGCCGACCGGCTTGGGCAGGCCGGCAGGCTTGTAGGTGATGCCGGCGGTCAGCGCCGAGTAGGTGGTGGGGCGAGCTGCGGTGTAGAAGTTGGCTGGCACGTGCCCCCGCTCGCCGTTGACGTAGTCGAGGTTGTTGACCGGCGTGCTGATGAAGAAGTTGTTGTCACGGAACACTTCGGCGCGGCCGTTGAGCGTGACCGTGTCGGTCAGCGCGTAGGACGCGTACTGCGCCGCGCCGTAGCCCTCGGCCCGGAAGCCTTCCTCCCGCACGTAGTCCAGCTCCGTGGTGAAGGACAACTTCGGCGAGCGCTTGTAGGTGATGACCAGGTCGTCATAGTAACGCAAGGCGCTGTTGGCGAACGGCGCGGCGCGCGTCGCATCCTCCGGCCCGATATGGGTCAGGGCGAGCATGGTCAGGCTGCCGCCCAGCAGGGTGAGGCCGAGGCCGGCGATGCCTGCCGGGCGCTGGTTGTTGTCGCCCCCCGCCAGGGTGGTGTCGTTGCCGGTGTCGATGCCGAGATAGAGGTCCAGCATCCCTGTCGCGTGGGCCACGCCCAGCAGGCCCAGATGCTCATAGGGCAAGCTGTCAAAGATGTAGCTGTGCGAGTAGAACGGGTTGGCCTTGGGGTCGATCACTTCGAAGCCGAGCGGGCTGGGGAAAATGCCGCCCTTGAAATCGACTCCGCCGCTGGACAGCCAGGGCGCGTGCAGCGTCATGTTGGCCGCTTCGAAGGTCAGCTGGTTGCGGTCGTGGATCGCGTGGTCGAACAGGCCGAGCAGGTGGACGATCCGCGCGTCAGAGCCGTAGAGGGCTTGCAGGTTGAAGCCCCAGTCGTAGCCAGTGGCCTTCGGGTCTAGGTCGCGCTCCAGCGTCAGCAGCAGTTGGTTGAGGATGGGGCGGTTCGCTTTGTCGGTGAACAGGCGGCCGAAGTTGACCCCGTTGTTCGGGTCCTGCGGGTTGCCGGTGATGCCGGCGTCCACCTCGCCGCTGAACTGGATCGTGCTCGCCCAAGCCGAGAGCGTGGCCGGGGCCGCCCATGGCTTCGGCACGGCGTCGGGAGCAGTGGGCAGGCCGGTCTGCACGCCGGGGTTGGTGGCCGGCGGCAGGGCTTGGGCCTCGGTCTGCCCCGGGTGCAGGAGCCAGGCGACTGCCCAAACGAGCAGCCAGCGCCAAGGTCGGGCCTCTTCCGCCGTGCGCATTCCACTCGCCTGACGGAAGGCAAGTGAAACCTTGGCCCGCTTCTCCCCGAACCCCGCCAGGGGATAGTCGTCCCCTGGCCACCTGGAGCCAGGGGTCAAGGGGATGATCGTCCCCTTGCGGGTGCAGGGCAGCGCCCTGCTGCTCCCAACATCCTGCTAGACGGAGTAGTACATCTCGAACTCGACCGGGTGCGGCGTGTGCTCGAAACGATACACTTCCGTCCACTTCAGCTCGATGTAGCTCTCGATCTGGTCGCGGGAGAACACGTCTCCGGCCAGCAGGAACTCATGGTCCGCCGCCAGCGCGCCGAGCGCCTCCCGCAACGAGCCGCACACGGTGGGGATGCCCTTCAGCTCCTCCGGCGGCAAGTCGTACAGGTCCTTGTCCATCGGGTCGCCGGGGTGGATCTTGTTGCGGATGCCATCGAGCCCGGCCATCAGCAACGCCGAGTAGGCGAGGTACGGGTTGGCCGACGGGTCGGGGAAGCGGACCTCGACGCGCTTGGCCTTCGGGCTGGTGGTGTAGGGGATGCGGCAGGAGGCGGAGCGGTTGCGGGCGGAGTAGGCCAGCAGCACGGGCGCCTCGAAGCCGGGGATCAGCCGCTTGTAGCTGTTGGTGGAGGGATTGGTGAAGGCGTTGAGCGCCTTGGCGTGCTTGATGATGCCGCCGATGTAGTGCAGGCACATCTCCGACAAGTCCGCGTAGCCGCTGCCGGCGAACAGCGGCTTGCCGTCCTTCCAGATCGACTGGTGGGTGTGCATCCCGGTGCCGTTGTCGCCGTAGATCGGCTTGGGCATGAACGTCGCCGTCTTGCCGTAGCTGTGAGCGACGTTGTGGACGCAGTATTTGTAGATCTGCATCTGGTCGGCCATCTTGGTCAGCGTGGTGAAGCGCGTGCCCAGCTCGTGCTGCGACTGCGCCACCTCGTGATGGTGCTTCTCGATCGGCAGCCCCATCTCGCCCATGGTGGACAGCATCTCGGCGCGCAGGTCGCTCTCGCTGTCCACGGGGGGCACGGGGAAGTAGCCGCCCTTGACCACGGGGCGGTGGCCCATGTTGCCTTCCGGGTACTCCTTCATGCTGGAGCCGGGTCCCTCGATGCTCTCGATGAAGTGGCTGGCGAAGTTGCCGCCGACGCCGAAGCGCACGCTGTCGAAGATGAAGAACTCGGCCTCGGCGCCGGTGAGGATGGTGTCGCCGATGCCGGTGGACTTGAGGTAGGCCTCGGCCAGCTTGGCGGTGGCGCGCGGGTCGCGCGCGTAGAACTGCCCGGTGCTGGGCTCGATCACGTCGCAGAACAGGATCAGCGACGGCTTGGCGGCGAACGGGTCCAGCACGGCGGTGGCCGGGTCCGGCATCAGGATCATGTCGCTCTCGTTGATCGCCTTCCAGCCGGCGATGGAGGAGCCGTCGAACATGAAGCCGTCGGTGAAGCTGTCCTCGTCGACGGTGGAGACGTGCTGCGCCGTGTGCTGCCACTTGCCCCGCGGGTCGGTGAAGCGCAGGTCCACGTACTCGACCGAGTGCTCCCGGATCATCTCAAGGACCTTCGAGGCCTCGCTCTGCACTGCCGGCACTGCCTTCTTCGCCATAACCCTGCATTCTCCTTCATCGCGGCCGCCCGTTGCAGCCACTTCGCCAGTGGGCCGAACCTAGCCCCTAGATCGCCTCTTCGCCGCGCTCGCCCGTGCGGATGCGGATGGCTTCCTCCACGTGGCTGACGAAAATCTTGCCGTCTCCGATACGACCTGTTCGCGCCGCTGTCACGATGGCTTCCACGGCGCGCTCCACCAGGCTGTCCTGGCAGACCAGCTCGATCTTCACCTTGGGCAGGAAATCCACCACGTACTCCGCGCCGCGGTACAGCTCCGTGTGGCCCTTCTGCCGGCCGAAGCCCTTGGCTTCCACGACGGTGATGCCTTGCAGCCCCACCTCGTGCAGCGCGTCCTTCACCTCGTCCAGCTTGAACGGCTTGATGATCGCTTCGATCTTTTTCACGTCACGCTCCCCGCCGCTGCGAGAACGTTGCATGGGCCGTGCCATGGGGCAATCCGCCGCGTTGCCGCCGCGCTGCGATTGTTCAGCCACGGCGGCAGGGCCATAACCCATAGGGACGGATGGGAGAGTTCGCTGTGAAGCCTGCCAATGCATTGCTGTCCGGGATCGGCACCACGGTGTTCACCGTCATGTCGGCGCTGGCCGCCCAGCACGGCGCCATCAACCTCGGCCAGGGTTTCCCGGACGGGGACGGCCCGGACGACGTGATCCAGGCGGCGGCGGACGCCCTGCGGGACGGGCGCAACCAGTATCCGCCGCTCGCCGGCGTGCCGGAGCTGCGCCAGGCGGTCGCCGCCGCCAATGCCCGCTTCTACGGCATCCAGGCTGACCCGGCGAGCGAGGTGGTCGTCACCTCCGGCGCCACGGAGGCGATCACCGCCAGCCTGATGGCGCTGCTCAACCCGGGCGACGAGGTGGTGCTGATCGAGCCGTTCTACGACACCTACCTGCCCGTGGTGCGCCTGCTGGGCGCCATCCCGCGCATCGGGCGGCTGCAGCCGCCGCGCTGGGAGCTGCCGCGCGCCGAGCTGGCCGCCGCGTTCGGGCCTCGCACCAAGGCAATCCTGCTGAACACGCCGATGAACCCGACCTCCAAGGTGTTCACTGCCGCGGAGCTGGCCTTCATCGCCGACCTGCTCGTGCGCCACGACGCCTATGCCGTATGCGACGAGGTGTACGAGCACCTGACCTATGACGGCTGGCGGCACATCCCGCTGATGACGTTGCCGGGCCTGCGGGAGCGGTGCCTACGGATCGGCAGCGCCGGCAAGACGTTCAGCCTGACCGGCTGGAAGGTCGGCTACGTGACCGCCCCGGCGCCGCTGGCCCTGTTGGCGGCGCGCGCGCACCAGAACCTGACCTTCACCACGCCGCCCAACCTGCAACGCGGCGTGGCGGTCGGCCTGGCGAAGGACGACGCCTACTTCGCCGGGCTGGCGAGCGCGCTGCAAGCCAAGCGGGACCGGCTGGCGGCCGGGCTGGCGGGCATGGGCTTCGGTGTGCTGCCGAGCCAGGGCAGCTACTTCCTGACCGTCGATTTCAGCCGGCTGGGCTTTGCCGGGGATGACATGGCGTTCTGCCGCCACATCACGCAGCAGGCGGGGGTGACGGCCATTCCGCTGAGCGCGTTCTATGACGGGGCGGACGCGCCGGGGCACTATGCGCGGTTCGCGTTCTGCAAGGCGGATGCGGTGCTGGACGAGGCGGTGGCCCGGCTGCGGCGGCACTTTGGCCAGCGCGAGGCAGGGCACAGGTTGACGGCGACCGGCTGACGGCAGTAATCCCGCAGCCCTGGCGGCGGACGTAGCTCAGTTGGTAGAGCGCCGGTTTGTGGTACCGGTTGTCGCGGGTTCGATCCCCGTCGTTCGCCCCAGTTTCCCCCTCTCACCGTGTTCGCTGCTTGGAGTTTTATCGGACGGCCCTGAATTGGTGCCTACGGCTCGGCGTAGCGAATTCTGAAACAGGTATTCATTGGCGAGGAAGAGCAACATTCAGTATCGGCATCTGTCTTGTTCGGATGCAGCACCAAAGCGCGATCGGGATTAAGCCTCCAAGTTGCATGAACGAGAGAATGCTTCCTTCAGGACCGACGATGCCTCCTGTGATCCAGTCAGACCCACTTGCCAATGAAAGACCGAGATGGCCTTTATACATCAGAGTGCTGTCGGGGACACCACATATGGCGCTTTGGGTAAAATCCCAAGCTGAGTGATAGCCCATTGCAAAGGCAAGATTGCCTGTAAGTTTCAGTGTAAGTGTCCATCCGGGAGCATCTTGAGCGTTCATGACAAGTTGTGGTTTGGTTGG
>CAXTTH010000077.1:0-8017 GCA_964247035.1 uncultured Acetobacteraceae bacterium | reverse complement strand
GGTTCGTAGATGTCCCCATACGCTCCGGAGCCGACACCATGAAGCTGCAGCCCCCCGCCACCGCGTTCGACCAGACCAGCAACCTTGACGGCCGGGCCGTGCACGAGGTCGCGCTCTATGACCCGGCGGCGCATGACGACCAGATCGTCGTCATGTTCGAGACGCCGGCCGATGCCCCGGCCGCCCTCGACCGGCTGACCGCGGAAGGCCTGGCCGGGGACCCCCCCATCACCGAGCGCACCGCCGACGGTGCCAACGCCGGGGTTAACAGCGAGGGCGGCAACACCGGATTCTGGGGCGCCATGAAGGGCCTGTTCGCCCCGGACGCCGAGGTGCACGGCCTGGCGGAGGGCGTCAACCGCGGCCATGCCCTGCTGGTGCTGCACCCGGCCATCGAGGCCCGCACCCGCACGATCGAGCTTCTGGAAGCGTGCAACCCGATCGATTTCGATGCGCGGCTGGAGCAGTGGCGCACGGCGGGATGGCAGGCGCTGCACGACCAGCAGGCGGCGGCATCTCCCGAACGGCCACGCGCGGGAGTGCGGGACACGGCCCGGGGCGGGGCCGCCGTCCGCAGCTACTACGCGCCGCGGACAGGGCAGCAGGGCTGATCTGTCCCGTTCTTCGACAGGGTGACGGCCGTGCTCTGAAGGCTTTCGCAAACCTGTCACAGGGTTGTGTCGCCATTCCGCAACAGGCTCGGCGATTTCGTCCAAGTCTACGAGGATCGCTATATTTGCCGAGCTACAGCGGATGACACCGCCGTGAACGCAGTCCATACCTCCTGCCACTAGCGCGGCTTCACCTGGGCGCGACGGTCATGGGGCGATCAGATGACGGTGATGCCTGTATCCAAGCTGCCGAAACGGCTGGCCGCGTTCCGGCCCGGCCTCCGAGGCGCCCTGATCTGCGCCACGGCTCTTGCAAGCGTCGTCCCCCTCGCGCATGCGGACGAGCTGTCGGACCTCAAGCGGCAGACTGACCTGCTCATGCGGCAGAACCAGGCGCTCATGAAGCGGATCGACGGCATCGAGCGGGCGCAGAGGACGAGGCGGCCGGCCGTTGAGGCCGCCGGCCGCACGGCAGGCAGCGCAGGGGCGACGCAAGCCGCCAACACGGGCGAGAGCACGCTCGGCAATGGCGGCGTCGGGCCGTTGACGACGAGCCAGTTCCCACCCGGCAATGCCACCTCCTCCGGGCGTTACCCTGCGCAGACAGGAGCGCCGACGGTGGAGGAGGAGCGCACCGCCTCGGCCGCGCCGGCGGCAGCCTCGATCGGCGGCACGCCGCCGATCCCCTCGGGGGGAGCGCTGAGCTACCGCGGCATCACGCTCTACGGCGGCATCGACCTGGGCGTGGAGTACCAGAGCCATGGCGCCCCGCTGAACTCGCTCTGGGGCAACGGGTTGGAGGAGCTGATCTCCCGCAGCAGCAACCGATCCGTCACCAGCCTCGTGCCTAACGCGCTCAGCTTCTCCAACATCGGGCTGAAGGGCGTGGAGCCGATCCTGCCGGACCTGGCGGCGGTGTTCAACGTGCAGACCTCGTTCAACCCGCTGTCGGGCCAACTGTCCAACGCCCCCGGCGCCCTGGCGCAGAACAACGGCGTGGCGCTGAACCGGCAGAGCGCCAGCGGCGACTCAAGCCGCGCGGGGCAGGCGTTTAACGCCACCGCCTATGCCGGCCTTAGCTCGGCCCGCTTCGGCACGCTCACCTTCGGCCGGCAGAACTCGTTCGGCTTGGACGGCGTGATCGCCTACGACCCGCTGTTCGCCTCCAACGCGTTCTCGGTGATCGGGTTCTCGGGCGTCATCGGCGGTTTCGGCGACACGGAGGACGCGCGGCTCGACTCGTCGATCAAGTACCTGGTCAACGTCGGCCCGGTGCACGGCGGCGCGGAGTACCAGCTTGCTGGCCAGAACGGCAGGAGCGTCAATGCCGTCAACACCGGCGGGCGCGGCACCTACCAGTTCGACCTCGGCGCCGAGTACGCCGGCCTGAACGTCGATGCGATCTACGCCCAGACCTACGACTCGGTCGCCGTCGCGCCGCTCTCCGCGGCCCAGGTGCTGACCTCGCCGGTGGGCTCGCTGGCCGGCACGATCTCGGACAACAAAGGCTTCATGTTGCTGGCCAAATACCGCATCGGGCCAGTGCAGCTGTTCGGCGGCTACGAGAACATCCTTTACAGCAACCCGCGCAACCCGCTGGGGCCGGGCTCGACCGCGACGGGCGGCTACGCGCTCGGCGTCATCAACAACACCGCCTATATCGACAGCCGGCTGTTTCAGGTCTATTGGGCCGGCGCGCGCTACGCCATCACGCCGCGCTTCTCGGTCAACGTCGGCTACTACCGCGAGCACCAGAGCAGCTACGCGGCCAACCGCTGCACCGACGCCAGCCAGGGAAGCTGCCGCGGCGACCTGAACGCCGGGTCGGTCCTGTTCGACTGGCGCCTGTCGCCGCGCTTCGACGTGTATGCCGGCGCGATGTACTCCGAGGTGTCGAACGGCCTGGCCAACGGCTTCCTCTACAACAACACCATCGACCCCACGGTCGGCACCCGCTTCGCGTTCTAACAGGCTGCTGAAAAACACGGGGCAATCCAAGTCGGGGCTTTGCCCCGAACCCCACCAGAGGATAGTCATCCTCTGGACACCTTACTATGAGGGGTAAAGGGGATAACTATCCCCTTTCGGGTGCAGGGCGGAGGTGGCCCAAGGTTCCGATCGCCTTCTTCAGGCGATTGGAAAGCCACCGGAGGGAGCGCCCTGTAAAGCAGACGATCAGAGTTTTTCAGCAGCTTGCTAAGACGTTTTCCGTGCTGACAGGCGCACGCAAGACGCTCCAGCCTGGGTCTTTGCCAGCATCGTCATCCGACGGGTGATGCCGTTTGGTCGGATGATGCTCAAAGGACGGTGGCTGTAGCCTGGCCTGGCACGGGTACCCCTGCGGCTTAGTAATAAAAATGCAACATAGCCATATCGTATTTTTGCAACAGCTCTGCGCGATTCCGTTTGGAACCTACTGAATCCCACTCCTCGCCGGCTTCGTGCCTGATGACATTCCCGCGAGCCGAAATTATAGATTTCGGCGCTCCGCGTGAGAGGGACTGCCGCTTCGCCGCCTGTCGTTGGCGCCAGGATGCAGCACCTTGCGCAGGCTGACGCTGCGACGGCAACGGGTTGGGAAAAGGACGTGTTTCGATGGCTCTGAAGCGGTTGCCTGCACTGCGGACCGGCATCAAGGGCGCGCTCATCTGCGCCACGGCGATCGTCAGCGTCGCCTCCCTGGCGCACGCGGACGAGCTGTCGGACCTCAAGCGGCAGACCGACCTGCTGCAGAAGCAGAACCAGGCGCTGATGCGCCGCATCGAAGGCATCGAGCGGGCGCAACGGAGCAAGCGTCCGCTGACGGAGGCCGCAGGCGGCGCAGCGGCGGGAGCCGGCGCGGCGCAAGCATCAGCCGCTCCCTACAACGCGCGCCCGGCCGAGCTGGGGAACGGCGGCACCGGGCCATTGGCGACGAGCCAGTTTCCCCCCGGCAACGCCACCTCCTCTGGCAGGGATGCCGGGCTCTCGGGCGTGCCGACGATCCAAGAGGAGCGCACCGCCACCGCGGCGCCGGCCGCCCCCGCGCTCCGCGGCTCCGGTCCCGGCGTCGGGCGGGCTGACCTACCGCGGCATCACGCTCTACGGCGGCGTGGATATCGGTGCCCAGTACCAGACCCATGGCAACCCGCTCAACAACATCTACGGGCCGGGGACGGAAGAGCTGATCTCCAAGAACAGCAACAAGTCCGTCGCCACCATCGTGCCCAACGCGCTCAGCTATTCCAACATCGGGCTAAGGGGGGTCGAGCCGATCCTGCCGGACCTGGCGGCGGTGTTCAACGTGCAGACCACCTTCCTGCCAACCTCGGGCAACCTCTCCAACGGCCCCGGCTCCCAGGCGCAGAACAACGGCGTGGCGCTGAACCGGCAAAGCTCCAACGGGGATTCGAGCCGGGCGGGACAGCCGTTCAACGCCGTGGCCTATGCCGGCCTCAGCTCGTCGCGTTTCGGCACGCTCACCTACGGCCGGCAGAACTCGTTCGGCCTGGATGGCGTGATCGCCTACGATCCGCTGTTCGCCTCCAACGCCTTCTCGGTGATCGGCTATTCGGGCGTGCCCGCCGGAATGGGCGACACCGAGGATGCGCGCCTGGACTCGGTCCTCAAGTACCTGGTCAACGTCGGCCCGGTGCACGGCGGCGCGTTGTACCAGCTGTCCGGCCAGAACAGCAGGAGCGTCAACGCCGACAACAGCGGCGGGCACGGCACCTACCAGTTCGACATCGGCGCAGAATATGCGGGTGCCAACGTCGACGCGATCTACAGCCAGGTCTATGGCGGTGTTGCCGCAGCGCCGCTGACCGCTCCGCAGGCCTTGGTTCAGCCGGTGGGCTCGCTGGCCGCCACGGTCTCGGACAACAAAGCTTTCATGCTGCTGGCGAAATACCGCATCGGGCCGGTGCAGCTGTTCGCCGGCTATGAGAACATCCTCTACAGCAATCCGCACAATCCGTTCGGCCAAGGCTCGACCGCGGTGGGCGGCTACATCCTCAGCGTCATCAACAACACGGCATACAACAACAACAGGCTGCTGCAGGTTTACTGGGCAGGCGCAAGGTGGGCGATCACGCCGAGGTTCTCGGTGAACGCGGGCTACTACCGCGAGCACCAGAGCAGCTACAGCGGCAACGGCTGCGCCAACACCAGCCTGGCCACCTGCGCCGGCGACCTTAATGCCGCATCCCTGCTGTTCGACTGGCGCCTGTCGCCGCGCTTCGACGTGTATGCCGGCGCGATGTACTCCGAGGTGTCGAACGGCCTGGCCAACGGCTTCATCTACAACAACACCATCGACCCGACGATCGGCACGCGCTTCGCGTTCTGACCGGGAGCAGGCCTGGCGTTAGCCGTAGCGGCTGAACGCCAGGTCCTCGTAGGCGATGTCCGGCTTGCGCCCTGAAACCAGGTCCGCCAGCACCCGGGCCGAGCCGCAGGACATCGTCCATCCCAGCGTGCCGTGCCCGGTGTTCAAGGAAAGATTGCCGTAGCGCGTGGCGCCGATGATGGGCGTGCCGTCCGGCGTCATCGGCCGCAGCCCGGTCCAGAAGCTCGCACGGCGGACATCGCCGCCTTGCGGGAACAGGTCCCCCACCGAATATGCCAGCGTCCGCCGCCGCGGCTCGGACAGCACGCCGCTGAACCCGGCCAGCTCCGCCGTGCCACCCACGCGGATGCGCCCGCCGAGCCGGGTGATCGCCACCTTGTAGGTTTCGTCCATCACGGTGGACACGGGGGCGGCCTCCTCGCGCTCGATCGGGATGGTGATGGAGTAGCCCTTCACCGGGTACACCGGCACGTCCATGCCCAAAGGCCCCAGCAGGCGGCGGGAGAAGCTGCCCATCGCCACCACGTAATGGTCGGCCAGGTGGCGCGCCCCGTCCGCTACCACGCCCGTCACCCGTCCGCCTTCGTGCTCCAGCCGCTCGACCTGCGCGCCGTAGTGGAAATCTACGCCCTTGTCGGCCGCTAAGGCCGCCAGGCGCTGGGTGAACTGGTGGGCGTCCCCCGTCTCGTCGCCGGGCAGGCGCAGCCCGCCCAGGAAACGGCCGCGCGCGTGCGCCAGGGCCGGCTCGGCCGCGACGCAGCCGGCGCGGTCCAGCACCTCGTAGGGCACGCCGCCCTCGTCCAGCACGGCGGTGTCCTCGGCCACATGGTCCAGCTGCTTGGCGGTGCGGAACAGCTGCAGGGTGCCGTTCTGGCGGTCGTCGTAGCGCAGGCCCGTATCGGCCCGCAGCGCGTCCAGGCAGTCGCGCGAGTACTCCGCGAGCCGCACCATGCGCGCCTTGTTCACGTGGTAGGCGGCTTCGGTGCAGTTGCGCAGCATCAGCGCCATCCAGCGCCACATGAACGGGTCCAGCAGCGGGCGGATCACCAGGGGGCGGTGGGTCATCAGCATCCACTTGACCGCCTTCAGCGGCACGCCGGGTCCGGCCCAGGGAGCGGAGTAGCCTGGCGAGACCTGGCCCGCGTTGGCGAAGCTGGTCTCCATGCCGGCGGCTGCCTGGCGGTCCAGCACCGTCACCTCGTGGCCGGCCTGCCGCAGGAAGTAGGCCGAGGTCGTGCCCACCACGCCAGCGCCGAGGACGATGACCTTCATCAGTGAGCTCCTTGCGTCATGTGCCAACATATAGGTGCGCGTGGCGGATTGCCGCCGCGTCCCGGCGATGGCAGCGTGCCGCCCACAGGGAGATCAGGTGCGATGGCGGTCAACAAGCTGTACGGGAATGCCACGGAGGCGCTGGCCGGCGTGCTGCGGGACGGCATGACGGTCCTGTCCGGCGGGTTCGGCCTGTGCGGCATCCCCTCCGTGCTGATCGAGGCGATCCGCGAGTCCGGCGTGAAGGACCTCACGGTGGTCTCCAACAACGCGGGCGTGGACGATGCCGGGCTGGGGCTGCTGCTGGCGACCCGGCAAATCCGCAAGATGGTCAGCTCCTACGTCGGCGAGAACGCGACCTTCGCCCGGCAGTACCTGGCCGGCGAGCTGGAGATCGAGTTCAACCCGCAGGGCACCCTGGCCGAGCGCATCCGCGCCGGCGGCGCCGGCATCCCCGCCTTCTACACCGCCACGGGCGCCGGCACGCAGATCGCCGAGGGCAAGGAGACCCGGGAGTTCAATGGCCGCCAATACGTCATGGAGACGGGGCTGTTCGCCGACCTCGCCATCATCCACGCCTGGCGCGGCGACCCGGAGGGCAACTTGGTATACCGGATGAGCGCCCGCAACTTCAACCCGGTGATGGCGACGGCCGCCCGCGTGACCGTGGCGCAGGTGGAAGAGATCGTGGACGCCGGCGCGCTCGACCCGGACGCCATCGTCACGCCGGGCATCTTCGTGCAGCGCATGGTGGCGGCGCCCGGCGTCGAGAAGCGCATCGAGCAGCGCACCACCCGCAAGCGCGCCGCCTGAAGGAGCACTGACCATGGCCTGGACTCGCGACCAGATGGCTGCCCGCGCCGCCCGCGAACTGCAGGACGGCTACTACGTCAACCTCGGCATCGGCATCCCGACGCGGGTGGCGAACCATATCCCCGAAGGCATGTCCATCCAGCTGCACAGCGAGAACGGCATGATGGGCATGGGCCCGTTCCCGTATGAGGGCGAGGAGGATGCGGACCTGATCAACGCCGGCAAGCAGACCGTCACCAAGCTGCCCTCCACCTCGTTCTTCGACAGCGCGCAGTCCTTCGCCATGGTGCGGGGCGGCCACATCCAGCTTTCCATCCTGGGCGCGTTGCAAGTGGCGGAAAACGGCGACCTGGCGAACTGGATGATCCCCGGCAAGATGGTCAAGGGCATGGGGGGCGCCATGGACCTGGTGGCCGGCGTGCCCAAGGTGGTGGTGCTGATGGAACACGCCGCCAAGGACGGCACGCCCAAGATCCTGCAGCGCTGCACCCTGCCGCTGACTGGGGCGGGCGTGGTCAACCTGATCGTGTCCGACCTGGCGGTGTTCGACGTGGGCCGGCCTGGTTCCGGGCGGCAGGGATTGACCCTGGTGGACAAGCCCGCGGACGTGAGCCTGGACGAGATACGCGCCAAGACGGAGGCGAAGTTCGCGGTGCATCCCAACCTGGCTTGATGTTGCCCGCCCGGAGCGGTATGACGCCGCCTCCGCATGGCTTGGCGGCACGGTTGGGGCCATAGCTCAGTTGGTAGAGCGCCTGAATGGCATTCAGGAGGTCAGCGGTTCGACCCCGCTTGGCTCCACCATATCAATCAATATGTTAGCTGATGTTTTCGCGTAATCCACGATGATCTTGATTCGACGAGCGGACCCCTAGCGGACCTTTCTGGGACGCCGGCGTCGCTCAATCAACATTGGTCACGGTTGCGTGATCCTGATGTTAGAGCGTGATGACATGGCTCTGATTCGGCTTGCGCGACGCGGCTGAGGTCTGAT
>CAXTTH010000076.1:0-8135 GCA_964247035.1 uncultured Acetobacteraceae bacterium | reverse complement strand
CTTCTATGCCACGCCCGCGATGCACGAGGCGCATGACGCCCTGCTGTGCATCGCCGCCGGCCGCATGGTGTCGGACCCGGAGCGCCGCCGGGTCACGCCCGAGCACTGGTTCAAGCCGGCCGCCGCCATGCGCGCCCTGTTCGCCGACCTGCCGGAGGCCTGCGACAACACGCTGGCCATCGCCCGCCGCTGCGCCGTGATGGCCGAGACGCGCAAGCCGCTGCTGCCGGTGTGCCCCAAGGTGCACCCCGGCGCCACCGAGGACGAGACGGTGCGCGCCATGGCCCGCGAGGGCCTCGCCCGCCGCATGGACACGGCCGGGGCGGACCCGGCGTCCCGCGCCGTGTATGCCGAGCGGCTGGAATACGAGCTGGGCGTGATCGCCGGCATGGGCTTTCCCGGCTACTTCCTGATCGTGGCCGACTTCATCCAGTGGGCCAAGGCGCAGGGCATCCCGGTGGGGCCGGGCCGCGGCTCCGGCGCAGGCTCCGTGGTGGCGTGGGCGCTCACCATCACGGACCTCGACCCGCTGCAGTTCAACCTGCTGTTCGAGCGCTTCCTCAACCCCGACCGCGTCTCCATGCCGGACTTCGACATCGACTTCTGCCAGGACCGGCGCGACGAGGTGATCCAGTACGTGCGCGCCGAATACGGCGCCGACCGGGTGGCGCAGATCATCACCTTCGGCAAGCTGCAAGCCCGCGCGGCCGTGCGGGACGTGGGCCGCGTGCTCGGCATGCCGTTCTTCCAGGTGAACCGGGTGGCCGAGCTGATCCCCAACAACCCGGCCAAGCCCGTCACCTTGCAGCAGGCGATCGACAGCGAGCCCAAGCTGCAAGCGATGCGCGACGAGGACGAGGCGATCCGCCGGCTGATGGAGGTGGCCTTGCAGCTGGAGGGGCTGTACCGCCACGCCAGCACCCACGCCGCCGGCCTGGTGATCGGCGACCGCCCGCTGGTGGAGCTGGTGCCGCTGTACCGGGACCCGAAGGCCGACACGCTGGTGACGCAGTACTCCATGAAGTATGTGGAGCAGGCGGGGCTGGTGAAGTTCGACTTCCTCGGCCTGACCACGCTCACCATCCTGCAACGCGCGCTCGCCTACATGGCCGAGCCGCCCGACCTCGACCGCTTGCCGCTGGATGACGCGCCCACCTACGAGATGCTGGCCCGCGGCGACGCGGGCGGCGTGTTCCAGTTCGAGTCCTCCGGGATGCGGGACGTGCTGCGCCAGATGCGCCCCGACCGGTTCGAGGACCTGATCGCCGCCGTGGCGCTGTTCCGCCCCGGCCCGATGGCCAACATCCCGGAATACTGCCGCCGCAAGCACGGCCAGAAGTGGGAGGCGCCGCACCCCGAGCTGCATGCGGTGCTGGATGAGACGTACGGCATCATGGTGTACCAGGAGCAGGTGATGCAGATCGCCCAGACCATGGGCGGCTACAGCCTGGGCGGCGCGGATTTGCTGCGCCGGGCGATGGGCAAGAAGATCCGCGCCGAGATGGACGCCCAGCGCAAGACCTTCGTGGACGGCGCGGTGGGGCGCGGCATCCCGCAGGCCAAGGCCGCCGAGGTGTTCGACCTGATGGCGAAGTTCGCCGATTACGGGTTCAACAAGTCGCACGCCGCCGCCTACGCCCTGGTCGCCTACCAGACGGCGTGGATGAAGCAGAATCACCCGGTCGAGTTCCTGGCTGCCTCCATGTCGCTGGCCATCAGCAACACCGACAAGCTGGCCGCCCTGCGCCAGGAGGCGGAGCGGCTCGGCGTGCGCGTGCTGCCGCCCGACGTCAACCGCTCGGATGCGGACTTCAAGCCTGACACCGATCCCGAGGGCAAGCCGGCGATCCGCTACGCGCTGGCCGCGGTCAAGAAGGTCGGCATGGCGGCGATGCAGTCGCTGGTGGCGGCCCGCGGCGAGCGGCCGTTCCGCGACGTGACCGACCTCGCCTCGCGCATCGACCCGCGCCAGCTCAGCAAGATGCAAATCGAGAACCTGGCCCGCGCCGGCGCGCTGGACGCGATCGCGCCGAACCGCGCCCAGGCGTTCGCCGGCGCCGAGCAGGTGCTGCGCCGGGCGCAGTCCGACGCGGAGCAGAAGGAGAGCGGCCAGATCGGGCTGTTCGGCGGCGCGCCCCCCGCGCCGGTGCGCCTGCCCGCCCTGCCGGACTGGCCGCCGCTGGAGCGCCTGGCGTTCGAGGCGGAGGCGGTCGGCTTCCACCTCACCGCCCACCCGCTGGACACCTACGCCGGCCTGCTGGCCCGGCTGGGCACCGTCGGCTCCGCCCGGCTGGAGCCGCTGGCGGCCTCGGGCGTGACCCGGGTGAAGCTCGCCGGCTGCGTGGTGGCGCGCAAGGAGCGGCCGACCCGCACCGGCAGCAAGATGGCCTGGGTCCGCCTGTCCGACGCGGCGGGCAGCTACGAGGTGACCTTCTTCTCCGAGGCGCTGGCCGCCTGCGGCGACCTGCTGCGCGAGGGCGCGCCGATCCTGGTGACGGCGGACCTGAAGCAGGAGGGCGAGGGCCTGCGCATCACCGCGGCCAGCGCGGTCTCGCTGGAGCAGGCGGCGGTGGAGGCGGGCGCTGGCATGCGCATCTGGCTTGGCGCCACCGCGGCGGTGCCGCACATCCGCGCCATCCTGGAGCGGGAGAGCAAGGGCAGGGGCCGCGTGGTGCTGGTGCCCAAGCTGGGCGACACGCAGGACGTGGAGATCGAGCTGCCCGGCGGCTTCAACGTGACGCCACGGCTGGCGCAGGCGCTCAAGCTGGTGCCAGGGGTGGAGCGGGTGGAGGAGGTTTGAGGGGCTCGCTAACTGAAAAGTTGGCTTGTCCATGACATTTGCTGTCCGGTCGCTGCTGTGCAGCGTGGAGAAATGCGATCGCTTTGATGTTGATCTTGTCTGCTTGCACTGAGCAAGGGCCGTCGATGACGGACGCAGATCGGCAGTTGGCCACCTTAAACGAAGTCGTTGGCAACCTGTCCAGCAGAGGCAGGACGGGGTTACGGATATTGATGCCCCAGCCGGCTGCCTCACGCCCAAGCCGCAGCCTGGGCCCGACGCCGTCCGGTGCGTCAGGACTTCCCAGGGCAGCGCTCCAGCGGATACGGAAAGGCCGCGCAGTGCGGGAAGCTGATCGCAGCGCCCTCGCGGGCCACGTGCAGTTCGTTCGGGTCGTCGCAGCCGAACCCGGCGGCGTCCGTGGCGTCCGGCGTGAGACGGAACTCGGCGCCGGAAGCGCTGGCGCGGACCGTCTCGATGATCCGTGGGGTCAGGCTAGCGGCGGTCAAGCTGGCATGGCCCACCGCGTCCTGCGCGAAGGCGACGGTCTGCTGGGTGCGGCAATCCTGGGCCAACTGGCCCTCCAGCACGGGGAACAGGCCGCCGGTCCAGGCGCCGAACAGCCAGGCGTGCGGCGGACCCTTTGCAGGCGGCGGGGCGGGCCGGGAGCGGGTTTGCGCGGCGGCCAGGCCGGGCAGGAGCAGCAGCAGGAGGGCGGCGCGACGCATGGGCAACCTCGGCGTGTGATGCGCGCGAGCCTAGCGGGTGGCGGGCGCGGCAACCAGCCGTTGAACCGCCGGGCCAGGCGTGCCATGGCATCGCCCCATGTTCCGCCGCATGTACCAACGGCTGCTGCTTCTCGCCGCCAGCCCGCTCGCCCCGGTCTGGCTGGCCCTCGTGGCGTTTGCCGAGAGCAGCTTCTTCCCGATCCCGCCGGACGTGCTGCTGATCCCGATGGCGCTGGCGCGGCCAGCCCGCGCGCTGCGCTACGCGCTGATCTGCACGGCGGGCAGCGTCGTCGGCGGGCTGCTCGGCTACTGGATCGGCTATGCGGTGTTCGACCAGGTCGCGCAGCCCATCCTGCACTTCTACCATTACGAGGCGGCCTTTGCCTCGTTCCAGGCCCGGTTCGCGCAGAACGCGCTGTGGATCATCCTGCTGAAAGGCCTGCTGCCGATCCCTTACAAGATCGTCACCATCGCCTGCGGCGTGGCGCACGTGGATCTCACGCTGTTCGTGCTGGCCAGCGTCGCCACCCGTGGCGCACGTTTCCTGCTGTGGGCCGTGCTGCTGCGGGTGTTCGGCGAGCGGGCGCGCAGCATCATCGACCGCCAGATGCCGCTGGTGCTGGGGGCTGCGGCCGTGCTGCTGGTGTTGGGGTTCGTGATGCTGAAATACGTTTAACAGGCTGCTGAAAAACTCCGATCGCCTGCTTTGCAGGGCGCTCCCTCCGGTGGCTTTCCAATCGCCTGAAGCAGGCGATCGGAACCTTGGGCCACCTCCGCCCTGCACCCGAAAGGGGCCAACTCTTGCAAGCGCGGCATCCCCTTTACCCCTCATAGTAAGGTGTCCAGAGGATGACCATCCTCTGGTGGGGTTCGGGGCAAAGCCCCGACCTGAATCGCCTAGTGCTTTTCAGCAGCCTGTTAAGGCTGGATTGCCTCGCGCGCGAAGCACTTGCGCCAGGGTCGAAAAAACGCAAACGTGAAGCCAACCGCAGACTGACTGTGAAACACGAGTGCGCCTGAAGCCGCTCGCAAGCAGCGGCCCGGCCAAAAGGCGGAAATGGGGAGCAAAATGGACGGCACCGAAGTGGCCCGCATCCGGAACAGCGCGGCGTTCCGCGAGCTTGAGCGCAGGCGCAACAGCTTTGGCTGGACGCTCGCGGCCGTGATGTTCGCCATCTACATGGGCTTCATACTGCTGGTGGCGTTCGGCCACGGCATCGTCGCCCAGCCGATCGGCGACGGACCGTTGACCCTGGCCTTTCCGCTCGGCTTGGGCGTGATCGCCACGGCCATCCTGCTGACCGGCATCTATGTGCTGCGCGCCAATACCCAGTTCGACCGGCTGACCGACGAGATCGTGGGCGAGGCCCGCCCGGCTGCCGCCCCAGTCGGGATGCGAATGATGGAGGGCGTGCGATGAGGCTTTGCCGCGCGCTGGCTGCCGCCCCCGTCCTGTTCGCAGTCTCCGCTGCCCGGGCGGCAGGCCCTGATCTGGGCCAGGTCGAGAAGCAGCCGGTCAACGTCACGGCGATCTCGTTGTTCTTCGCCTTCGTGGCGCTGACCCTGTTCATCACCTACTGGGCGGCGCGGCGCACCAAATCGACCGCCGATTTCTATGCGGCTGGCGGCGGCATCACCGGGTTGCAGAACGGCATGGCGATCGCCGGGGATTTCATGTCGGCCGCGTCGTTCCTGGGCATTGCGGCGCTGGTGTACTCCAACGGCTATGACGGGCTGATCTACTCGATCGGCTTCCTGGTCGGCTGGCCGATCGTGATGTTCCTGATGGCGGAGCGGCTGCGCAACCTCGGCAAGTACACCTTCGCCGACGTGGTGTCCTACCGGCTGAGCCAGGCGCCGATGCGCATCATGGCGGCCAGCGGCACGCTGGTGGTGGTGGCGTTCTACCTGATCGCGCAGATGGTCGGCGCGGGCCAGCTCATCAAGTTGCTGTTTGGGCTCGACTACATCTACGCCGTGGTGCTCGTGGGGGTGCTGATGGTGTGCTACGTCACCTTCGGCGGCATGTTGGCGACCACCTGGGTGCAAATCATCAAGGCTGTCATGCTGCTGGGGGGCGCCACCTTCATGGCGGCCATGGTGCTGCGCGCGTTCGACTGGAGCCCGCTGGCGCTGTTCGCCCGCGCGGTCGAGGTGCACCCCAAGCACCAGGCCATCATGGCGCCGGGCGCCTTCGTGTCCAATTCCGTGGGCACCATCTCGCTCGGCCTGGCGCTGATGTTCGGCACCGCCGGGTTGCCGCATATCCTGATGCGCTTCTTCACCGTGCGGGACGCGCGCGCTGCCCGCAAGAGCGTGTTCTACGCCACGGGGCTGATCGGCTACTTCTACATCCTGACCTTCATCATCGGCTTCGGCGCGATCGTGCTGGTGGGGACCAACCCGGACTATGCGGCCAACCCGAGCGCTGGCGGCTTCACCCTCGCAGCGGGGCTGAAAGGCGGCGGCAACATGCCGGCGATCCACCTGGCCCGCGCCGTCGGCGGGGACGCGCTGTTCGGCTTCATCTCCGCCGTGGCGTTCGCGACCATCCTGGCCGTGGTGTCCGGGCTGACGCTGTCCGGCGCCAGCGCCATCAGCCATGACCTGTATGCCAGCGTGGTGCGGCGCGGCCGGGTCAGCGACGGGTCCGAGGTGCAGGTGTCCCGGATCGCCACGGTCTGCCTGGGCGTGCTGGCGATTTTTCTCGGCATCGCGTTCGAGAAGGTGAACGTGGCCTTCATGGTGGGGCTGGCTTTCGCCATCGCCGCCAGCTCCAACTTCCCGGTGCTGCTGCTATCCATGTACTGGAAGGGCCTGACCACCAAGGGAGCCGCGGTCGGCGGCTGGCTGGGGCTGCTCACCGCCTTCACCCTGACCGTGCTGAGCCCCTCGATCTGGCACGACGTGCTGGGCTTCCCGGCTGGCATCTTTCCCTACAACGCGCCGGCGCTGTTCTCCATGCCGGTGGCGTTCATCGCCTGCTGGGGCGTGTCGGTGCTGGACCGCAGCGCGGCGGCGAGGGCCGAGGCGGGCCGGTTCGAGGCGCAATATGTCCGCTCGCAGACCGGAATCGGCGCGGAGGGGGCCGCGGCGCATTGAGGCTGTCGTGCTTGTGACCTAGCCCGCGTGGACCTACGGTGCTGCCACTTCTGCTGCACCGAAGGACCTGCATGACTGCCTCACCAGCCTCCAAGCGCGTGCTGCTCAAAGTTTCCGGCGAGGCGCTGATGGGCGAGCGCGACTACGGCATGGACGGCGACACGCTGCTGCGCATCGCGGCCGACGTGGCGGGCGTGGTGGCGCAGGGGCACCAGGTCTGCCTGGTGATCGGCGGCGGCAACATCTTCCGCGGCATCTCGGCCGCTGCCCGCGGCATGGACCGGGCGCAGGCCGACTACATGGGCATGATCGCCACGGTGATGAACGCGCTCGGCATGCAGAACGCGCTGGAAAAGGCCGGCGTGCCGACCCGGGTGCAGTCCGCCATCCCCATGGCCAGCGTGTGCGAGCCCTATATCCGGCGCCGGGCCATGCGGCACATGGAGAAGGGCCGGGTGGTGATCTTCGCCGCCGGCACCGGCAACCCGTTCTTCACCACGGACACGGCGGCGGCGCTGCGGGCCGTGGAGATGGGGTGCGAGATGCTGCTCAAGGGGACCCAGGTGGACGGCGTGTATGCCGCCGACCCGCGCAAGCACCCGGACGCCGAACGTTACGAGCAGCTGACCTACCACGACGTGCTGGCGCGCGACCTTGCGGTGATGGATGCGGCGGCGATCAGCGTGGCGCGGGAGAACGGACTGCCGATCGTGGTGTTCAACATCCATGCCGCCGGCGCGTTCGCGCAGGTGATGCGGGGCGAAGGACGCTTCACCACCATCATCGAAAAGCCCTAAAGAGGCCGGAGACAACTTCCGCCCGAACGAGGTGACGCCGTGCCCGCCGAATTGCCCGCCCTGAAAACCGACCTGACCCGCCGCATGGACAGCGCCATGGAGACGCTGCGGCGCGACTTCGCCGGCCTGCGCACCGGCCGCGCCAGTCCCGGGCTGCTGGAGCCGGTGAAGGTCGAGGCTTACGGCACGGAGGTGCCGATCACCCAGGTCGGCACCATCGGCGTGCCGGAATCGCGCATGTTGACGGTGCAGGTGTGGGACAAGACGCTGGTCGGCGCGGTGGAGCGGGCGATCCGCGACTCCGGCCTCGGGCTCAACCCGGCGTCCGACGGGCAGGTGGTGCGGGTGCCGATCCCGCAGCTCACCGCCGAGCGCCGCACGGAGCTGGCCAAGGCAGCCGGCCGGTATGGCGAGGGCGCCAAGGTTGCCATCCGCGGCGTGCGGCGCGACGGCATGGAGCAGATCAAGGGGGCGGAGAAGAAGCACGAGATCGGCGAAGACGAGGCCAAGGATTGGTCGGAAGAAGTGCAGAAGCTGACCGACCAGTACATCAAGCGCATCGACGAGGGCCTCGTCGAGAAGGAACGCGAGATCAAGCAGGTCTGATGCGACGATACGGCAGCGCCAGGCTGGGAGGGCAGGGGGACGCCGCGGTGGTCGCTGCCGCGCCACACGCCGCGGACCCGTCGGTTCCGGCCCACCTCGCCATCATCATGGACGGCAACGGGC
>CAXTTH010000075.1:0-8216 GCA_964247035.1 uncultured Acetobacteraceae bacterium | reverse complement strand
TCGGCATAGCGCCGTGCCGCCGCCTGGTCGGGCGCCACGACCAGAAGCTTGCCCAGGCCGCGCGCCTCCGCGCCCGGCGCCAGCCCGCGCACCCGCCGCCGATCGTTCCGCAGCGTGCGGGTCGCCTCGAACGCCTCGCGCAGCAACTGGTCGGCGAAGCCGGTGCGCAGGGCGGTGAACAGCGCGGGCCGGGTCGTCTCAACCGGCCAGTGCGAGAACAGCCGGTGCGGCCCGGCCGGGTTGCGCGCCTCGTCCAGCCAGCTCGCCTCGCCGTCCAGCGCCCCGAACAGCACTGGCAGGACGGCGCGCTCCGCCAGGGCTTGGGCGCGCGAGTATCCCATCACCGCCCAGCCCGGCGCGGCCAGGTCGACCTCGCGGGTCTTGGCGCGGGGGCCGGTGCGATAGGGCAGCCACAGGATGCCGCGCCCATCCGCCCGCTGCAGCGTGCCCGACAGCAACAGGCGCAGATGGGCGCACTCCAGCAGCGGCAACAGCGCGCGGCTCCAGCCGGAGCCGTCCTCCTCCGCGTCGGCGCCGGGCAGGGCGAGCGGGTCAGGCTCCATGTCGGAGAGGGCGGGCAGGTGGTGCACCTCGTCCACCACCAGCAGCGTGCGGTGGCGGCGGAACTCGGCCAAGTGCAGGTCGGGCGCCGCGGCGACGCTCTGGTAGGTGGTGATGTAGCCCTGCAAGCCGCGGCATGGGTCGGGCGCGTTGTCGGCGGCCCGCACCGAGACGGCATGGCCCAGGGCGGCGCGCCATGCCGGGTCGGCGAAGGCTTCCTCGGCTTGCAGGCGCAGGCTGTCGCGCGGCACAACCCAGCAGATACGTTCGACGACCTTAGCTGTGATCAGCGCTGCCGCCGCGATGACCGGCAGCAGCGACTTGCCGCCGCCCGGCGTCACCGCCGCCAGGATGTCGGTGATGCCGGTGCCCTCGCCGGAGGCGATGGCCTGCACGATGGCGGCGAGCTGGGCCTGATGGGTCCGCAGCGGGCGCGGGGGCGACGACAAGCAGGCCGACTCCAAACAAGACGAAAGCGGAGTCTCCGCTATTCCGGCCCGGATGGGAATCCTTGGGGCCGATCGTTCCGGGCGCAACCTGCGCTTGCCGCCTGACAGGCACGGGGTTCGCGCTCATCCCGCTTGCAGCGCCGAAGATTGTAGACCATGACAGGCATGTTGAGGGCTGCCGCAGCCCGGGTTCAGTCAGTTCAGCGGCTTCCGCCGATTCCATGAGCGCCGTTCGCGGTTCCCGCCGGGATCGCTGCCGGGATCGTGCAGGGTTATGGATCAATCCAAGGACAGGGCTCGCGTCGAGGGGGCGCGCACCGATGGTGAAACGTCGCAAAGAGGATGACCCCGCCGGCATCCTGGAGTTCGAGGGGCGGACCGCCGAGGATCCGGAGCTCGTGGAATGGCTTGCCGACCACCGGGCCCGTAACGGGGGCAAGATACGGGTCAGCAAGGGCGGGCGCGGCGTGCGCGTCATGTTCAGCAAGGAAGCTGACATGCTGTTCTGGAAGCAGCGCTCTGAGAAGGCGGACAAGGCCAAGCGCGCATCCTGAGCTTGGCCTCATCCGCCTGGCGGGCCGCGCTCCACGCCGATCATCCAGGCGGCATGCGGCCCGGCGATCATCCGCAACCGGCGATGGCGGAACGTGCGGAACGCCCCGGCCGCGGCGCGGGCCAGGCTGTGCGCCTTCGCCCAGACGCTGCGGCACGCAGGCTCCAGGCTGAGTTCTAGCACCAGCTCCTGGGTACCCGCGTCACGGCCGACCTGGGCGAAGCCGGCGCAGCCATAGAGCGACTGCGCTGGCGCGTTGTCCTCCGAGACCAGCAACCGGACATGCCGGCAGCCGGCTATCCGCCGCAAGCTGGCGAGGATGTCGAGCAAGGCGCGACGGCCGAAGCCGCGCCCCTGCTGGCGCCGGTCCAGCGCCAGCCAGCCCAGCCACCAGCAGGAACGGTCCCGCGCATCAGGGTGGACGACGTAGAAGCCGATCGGCTCGCCGGCGGCGTCGATGGTGAACAAGGCGTGCGCCGGGCCACGCCGCACGGCGGCGAGGATGTCGGTCAACGGCCCTAGGAAGCGCTCGACCTGTGACGGGTCAAGGTCGAGCCGAGCGATCTCGCCATGCTGGAAGCGAGCAAGGCGATGGTAGGCGAGGGGCGCGTCGCCCCGTGCGGAGAGCATGATGTTCTTTGCATGACAAAGGTGCAGAACCAAGCAGGCTAGCGGGCCGCAAGCTGGTTAATTGCACGCCCGGATACTATCCGGGCAGAAACCTTTACTCATGCATTGAACATAGCAGGAAAATGCCAGGGGAGCAATCTTTTCCCACCGCGCTATGCCAAGGCCCTGGCGGGGAGGCCATGCCGGATCAAGGGTTGGGCTGTCCCCGGCGGGATTCGAACCCACGGCCCCAGGATTAGGAATCCTGTGCTCTATCCTGCTGAGCTACGGAGACACGCCGCTTCACTACCCTAACGATGGCTGCGCGTCATCCTATCTATGGGCTGCTGCACCAAGTCGCAGCTTTGCCCCCATTCCTGATGGAGAACGGGCCTGCCCGGCCAACCCTATGCAGACCCCCGCCCCTGACGCTGCCGCCCTGCACCCGAGCCTGCTGACGCTGGACAGCCATATCGACGTGCCATGGCCGGATACGCCCGACCCGTTCACCGACACGAATCGCCGGGTGGATATCGGCAAGATGGTCCGTGGCGGCTTGCGCGCCGGGTGCTTCGCCGCCTACGTGCCGCAGGGCCCGCTCACGCCCGAAGGCTGGACCGCTGCCCGGGAGCGTACGTTCGCCATGCTGCACGGCATCCGCGCCATGGCCGCCGAGCGCAACGGGCTGAGCGCCCAGCTTGCCACGGACGCCGCGGCCATCCGGCAAGTGGCGTCCGGCGATAGCGTCGCCATCATCCCCGTGGTCGAGAACGGCCATGCGCTGGGCGAGGATGTCGGCGTGCTGGAGCAGTTCCGTGCCCTGGGCGTGCGTTACATGACCCTGACGCATAACGGCCACAACGCCTTGGCGGACAGCAGCAACCCCCGCGCCGACCTGGGGGACGGCCCGGCGTTGCACGGCGGGCTCAGCGCGCTCGGGCGCGAGGCGGTGGCCGCGATGAACCGGCTAGGCATGATGGTGGACGTGAGCCACGTCTCGAAGGCGTCCATGCTGCAGGCGGCCGCCCTGTCCCGCACGCCCGTGATCGCCACCCATTCCTGCATGCACGCTCTCTGCCCGGTGCCGCGCAACCTGGACGACGAGCAGCTGGACGTCCTGCGGGACACCGGCGGCATCGTGCAGATCACCGCCGTCGCCTCCTTCGTCCGGCGGCACGGCACATCCGACACCGTGACCGTCGCGGATTACTGCGACCACCTGGACTATGCCGTGCGGCGCTGCGGGGTGGAGCATGTCGGCATCAGCTCGGACTTCGACGGCGGCGGCACGCTGGCAGGCTGGCGGGATGCCTCGGACAGCGCCAACCTGACGGCCGAGCTGTGCCGGCGCGGCTACGACGCGTCCGAGATCGCGGCGCTGTGGGGCGGCAACTTCCTGCGCCTCATGGAGCAGGCGGAGGCCGCCGCGGCGTGACGATCGACGCCCTGGGCCCCTACCTGCCCTGGACCAAGTCGCTGCACGTCATCGCGGTCATCGCCTGGATGGCCGGGCTGTTCTACCTGCCGCGGCTCTATGTGTACCATTGCGAGGTGACGCCGGGCTCGGAGGCGAGCGAGCGGTTCAAGGTCATGGAACGGCGCTTGCTGAAGCAGATTACCACGCCCGCCATGATCGCCACCTGGACCCTGGGTCTGACCTTGGTGTGGACGCCGGGTGCGGTGGACTGGGGCGCCACCTGGTGGCACGTCAAGCTGGCCGGCGTGATCCTGATGACCGGTTTCCACGGCGCGCTGTCCAAATGGCGCCGGGACTTCCTGGAGGACCGCAACGTCCGGCCCCAGCGCTTCTACCGGTATGCCAACGAAGCCCCGACCCTGCTGATGGCCGTCATCGTCATCATGGCGATCGCGCAGCCGAACTGACGTTGGCTAGGTTGACGCTGGGCTGCGTCCGTGCTTACGAGAGGGTGCAGTCACCGGTCTCATCCTGGACCCGGCAGCTTTTCACCGATTCACTCCGGATTACAGGCGCGCATCCAGCGGCCTGCCAGATCGGTGAGCCCGACCGCAGCCAACCTTCACTATCCAACCTCCCCGAGGCCACGACCGATGCACCTTGCCGAACTCAAGGCAAAATCCCCTTCCGACCTCCTCTCCTTCGCCGAGTCGCTGCAAATCGAGAATGCGTCCAGCTTGCGCAAGCAGGACATGATGTTCGCGATCCTCAAGAACCTGGCCGACAACGAGCAGGCGATTCATGGCGAGGGCACGCTTGAAATCCTGTCGGACGGCTTCGGCTTCCTGCGCAGCGCCCAGGCCAACTACCTGCCAGGGCCGGACGACATCTACATCAGCCCAAGCCAGGTGCGCCGCTTCGCCTTGCGCACGGGGGACAGCGTGGAAGGCCAGATCCGCGCGCCGAAGGACGGGGAACGGTATTTCGCCCTGCTCAAGCCCAACACGATCAACTTCGAGCCGCCGGACGCGGTCAAGCACCGCATCAACTTCGACAACTTGACGCCGCTCTATCCTGACCGCCGGCTCAAGATGGAGGTCGAGAACTTCCAGTCCGTCGCCAAGGGGCCCGGCAAGGACCTGACTCCCCGGGTGATCGACTTGATCTCGCCGATCGGCATGGGCCAGCGCGCCTTGATCGTGGCGCCGCCACGCACCGGCAAGACGGTGATGCTGCAGAACATGGCCACCGCCATCGCCGAGAACCATCCGGAAGTCTTCCTCATCGTGCTGCTGATCGACGAGCGGCCCGAGGAAGTGACAGACATGTCCCGCTCCGTGAAGGGCGAGGTCGTGGCCTCGACTTTCGACGAGCCGGCGACCCGGCATGTCCAAGTCACCGAGATGGTGCTGGAGAAAGCCAAACGGCTGGTCGAGCACAAGCGGGACGTCGTGATCCTGCTCGACAGCATCACCCGGCTGGCGCGAGCCTACAACACCGTGGTGCCGTCCAGCGGCAAGGTGCTGACCGGCGGCGTGGACGCCAACGCATTGCAGCGCCCCAAGCGCTTCTTCGGCGCCGCGCGCAACATTGAGGAAGGCGGCTCGCTGACCATCATCGCCACCGCCCTGATCGACACGGGCAGCCGCATGGACGAGGTGATCTTCGAAGAGTTCAAGGGCACTGGCAACAGCGAGATCATCCTGGACCGCAAGCTGTCAGACAAACGCACCTTCCCGGCCATCGACATCACCAAGAGCGGCACTCGCAAGGAGGAGTTGCTGGTGGAACGTGGCATGCTGTCAAAGATGTGGGTGCTGCGCCGCATCCTTAACCCGATGGGTACCACCGACTCGATGGACTTCCTGCTCGATAAGCTGAAGTACAGCAAGACAAACCAGGACTTCTTCGATGCGATGAATACCTGACCTTCAAGTAGGGATTTTGTATTTGCTCGTGCGCGCGCCGTAAGTGTGCGGTGTGCTACACGCACTGTATCCGTGCGGCCAGCGGTTTTTGGCTCATCCGGCGTATTGATTCATAGGTCGGCCGTGTGACGACGCTGAGGGCCAGCAGCGCGCCAGGCGAGTCGCATGACCGGCTCGGGGCGCGCATGAAGCCTGCGATCATGCCTTAACAGCGGAAATCGACATGATTTCCTGGGCTCACGTGTCATATTCGTGCAGCAAAGGCTTGTATAGGCGTCCGCCCCGTGATTCGGTAGAAGCCACAACCAATGCGGGGACTCGGACGATGGCAAAGAAAGTGGCTGAGACCAAGGCTAAGCCAGCAGCGGCCAAGCCGGCCGCGAAGGCTGCGGCGAAGCCAAGTGCAGCGAAGCCTGCATCAAAAGCCTCGGAGGCGGCAAAGCCTGCAACGCCGGCCACGATCACGCTGAAGCAGCTTTCCGCTGCCATGGCCGAGCGGAGCGGCATGGGCAAGAAAGAGACGGATGCCTTGATCGCGGGCATGTTCGGCGACGTGGTCGATCACCTTAAGGCAGGCGAACGGGTCCGCATCGGCGGCCTCGGCATCATCGAGGTCAAGAATCGGCCGGCGCGCATGGGCCGCAATCCTGCAACGGGTGAGTCGATCCAGATCAAGGCCAGCAAGAAGATCGCTTTCCGCGCTGCGAAGGAACTGAAAGAGGCGATCTAGCCGCTGAGCCATGCATGCTGTCAGCCATCGGCCTGGCAGCATCGCAGAGTTAGCTGCGAAGCAGTGGCTTGTTCCTTGCCGCTCGGCATGCCAGGGCTGTGCTCAAAGCCGGGTTCAACCCGTCGGCACCCGGCGCAAGCGACCTTTCGCTACAGCATCCCGTAAGGGCCGCCCCGTTCAAGCGCCCTCGCGTAAGCCGGGCGGGCCTGGATGCGCTCGAGGTAGGAGCTGATGCCTGGATAGGCGGACAAGCCATTCCTCGCTGAAGCGGCCTCCAGGGGGTAGGACATCATGATGTCTGCCGTGCTCAGCTCCCCGCCGGCCAGGTAGGGAGCCCCGGCAAGCTCCGCCTCGACGTGGCTCAGCATCTGGCTGACCTGTTGATTGACGCGGGGATGCAGTGGCGCGCCGGCCTCTCCAAGTCGGCTGATGTAGAGCCGCAAGATCAAGGGGAGTATCGCCGAACCCTCGGCGAAATGGTTCCAGTAGCTGGCCCGCCGCCGTTCGGCTGAACCTGACGGACGCAGGCTGTCGAACTGTTCCGAAAGGTAGTCCACGATCGCGCCGGATTCCGCAACGACCAGGCCATCATCCACGATGACCGGCGACTTGCCGAGGCGATGCACGGACTTCAAGCTCGGCGGCGCAAGCAAGGACGGCTCCCGCTCGTAGCGCACCACCTCATACTCCACCCCCAGTTCCTCCAGCATCCAAAGGATGCGCTGGCTGCGGCTGTTCGCCAGGTGATGCACGATCAGCATTGCGCGGCATGCCGTTCCAGGTCTTCCAGCTTGCAATGCTGGAGCGCTGTTTCCTCGGTGGCTTCCAGCGCCACGAGCGGGGCGCAGCCGCCCTGGAGCGCTTCTTGCCAGCGTGCGGCGCAAAGGCACCAGCGATCACCGGGTTGCAGCCCGTCAAAGCCGTGCTCGGGCCGCGAGGTGGACAGGTCGTTGCCGCGTTCGGCGCTGAAGCGAAGGAACTCCGCCGTCACCACCGCGCAGACGGTGTGGCAGCCGCCATCTTCCGGCCCCGTGTTGCAGCAGCCATTGCGGTAGAACCCGGTCAGCGGATCGGTCGAGCAGCTGATCAGGCGTCCGCCCAGCACATTGCGGCCGGGCGGGCGTCCATTGGTCTGGTCAAGGGGCATCGCATCGCCTTTCGAGGTTTCAGAGGCAAGCCGGCGCTGGGTTCCGAGGACGACACCGGTCATGGCAACCAACGCCGCCATCCAGGACGGGTTGGCGCGAGCAAGCCTGGGCAGGAGTGCCAGCACCCAAGGACCGAGCCCCAGGTCACGTGTCTCCGTCTGTTCCAGCCATCGCGCGGGCCGCTGAGCAGCGTACCCGCTACAGATGTCCCGAGATGGAGGGACAGGTCAATCCACGCCTGTTCAACGGCGAGGTAAAAGGCGCACAATGGATGCCAAGGTTGGCCGGGCAGCGTTGCAGGGCGGTGCGGGCCTGACGGGGGCAGCGGAGCCGGTCCATCGCAAGGCGCCCTGTCATCGCCGCTCAGTGCAGCACGCCGGCCAGGGCTCCGCTCAGGCAAGTGCCGATGGTGCCCGACAGCACGGAGCGCAGCCCCAGCGCCGTGATCTCCCCCCGCCGCTCCGGCGCCATGGCGCCCATGCCGCCGACCAGGATGCCCAGGCTGCCGAAGTTGGCGAAGCCGCACAGCGCATAGGTCAGGATCACGCGGGACTGCTCGCCCAGCGTGCCCGGCGGCAGCGCGGCCAGGTGCAGGTAGGCCACGAACTCGTTCAGCACCGTCTTGGGGCCCATCAGCAGCGCGGCCGGCGCCGTCTCGGCCCAGGGCACCCCCATCAGCCACAGCACGGGGCGGAACGGCACGGCGAACAGCCCCTCCAGCGTCGGGGCGCCCGGCAGCAGCGCGAGTGCGATGTTGGCCAGGCTGACCAGGCTGACCGCCACCAGCAGCGCCGTCGTGATGCCGACCAGCGGGCCGATGC
>CAXTTH010000074.1:0-8222 GCA_964247035.1 uncultured Acetobacteraceae bacterium | reverse complement strand
GCGTTCGCACGGGACAAAGCTGGCCATGCTCAACCCTGGCCAAGGCTCGGGAACCAGCACCCGATCCAACAGGCTGCCAGAGGCACGCGGCGTCTCGCACCATTGGGGCCGCCGGCTGGCAACCCTGGCCACACGGTGCGACTCGTCCCGCTGCAGTACGTGAAGCTGTTTGTCCGGCGCGGCAAGAACGACCGCAACGACGCCGAGGCAATCAGCGCGGTGGCGCGGCCAGGGATGCCGAGCGTGTCGGTGAAGCCGGCCGAGCGGCAGGCCAAGGCGATCGTGCTGTCGGCGCGTGAGTTGCTGGTCCGGCAACGGACGCAGCTGGCCAACGCCGTGCGCGGCCATGCCGCCGAGTCCGGAGTGATCGCGGCCAAGAGCATCAGCCATTTGCCGGCGTTGCTCGAAGCCGCAGCGAGCGAGGCGGCTATGCCGGATGCGGCCAAGCAGACGCTGGCGTTCCTGGGCGCCCAGGTGGCCCAGCTTGATGGCCAAGCCGCAGAGCTGGAATGCCGGATGAAGCAGCAGCACAAGGCCAACCAGGTCAGCCAGCTGCTGGCCTTGCTGGAGCGCAGTCCGCGCAAGCTCGCGGCGGTGGCGCTGGCCAACAAGATGGCCTGCATCGTGTGGGCCATGATGGCGACCGGAGAAGCGTATCGGCGCAGCAAGAGGGCCGCCACGCCGGCGGCCGGGGCAGTCGGGGCGGCGCACGCGGTAGCGCGATACGGCGGCAGCGGCGATCTGCTGCTCGTGCCCGCCGTCGATAAGCGCCCAGCGCTGCCGCACCCGGTCGAGCAGGCCGGAGGTGAGGTTCTCGGCAATGCTCATCGGCAGCACGGCGCCGTGCCGCGCGCGGTCCTCCGGCGCATACACCAGTCCCTTGCGGATCACCGCATGGCTGGACAGCTCGGTGATGTCGTCGCCGTCAAGCCGCACCCGGCCGGCATCGCGCACGCGCACGCCGAAGATGGTCTCGGCGACCTCGGTGCGACCAGCGCCGACCAACCCCGCCAGGCCGAGGATCTCGCCCCGGTGCAAGGTGAAACCGACATCGGCAAAACGCGGCGCGTGGCATAGACCCTCAACCTGCAACGCCGGAACCGTGGTCGCTGCGGACCATTGACGGCGGGGAGTGACCCGCATCGTCCGCCGACCATCTGCGACATCAGCCGCACCCGGTGCGGCCAAGGTGTTCACCAGCGCGCCGTCGCGCAGCACACTGATGTCGTCGCTGATCGCCAGCACCTCATCCATGCGATGGCTGATGAAGCCCAGCGTGCAGCCGTCGTCACGCAGCCGGCGCATGACGGCGAACAGCCGTTTCACCTTGTGGGTGGTCAGCGGCGAGATCGGCTTATCGAACAGGATGACCCGGCAGCCCCCGCAGCAGCGCCTTGGCGCACTCCACCCGCTGCTGCTGCGCGATCGAGAGATGCCGGGCCTGCTGGTCCACGTCGATGTCCAGCCCGAGCGCGGCCACGGCGGCGCGCGCCTGCTGGCGGTTCGCGGGCCAGTCGATGATGGAGAGCAGGCGCCCCCTCGTTGGCAGCCGGCCTACGAACATGGTCTCCGCCACGCTCAGCTCCGGCATCAGCGCTGGCTCCTGCGGCACCAGGTAGATGCCCTGGCGGTGCGCGGCCTGCGGGTTGTCGAGCGTAATGGGCGCACCGTCCAGGCTGAGCTGGCCCGCCGTAGGCTGCACCTGTCCGGACAGGACCTTGAACAGCGTCGATTTGCCGGCGCCATTCTCACCCACCATGGTGTGCACGCGGCCGGGTCGCAGAGCCAGGCTCACGCCGCGCAGCACGGACATGCTGGCGCAGCTTCTGGCAATGTTGGCGGCCTCGTAGAGCTGTCCCACGATGTCGGCTCCCAGAAGGCGGGCGCTCTTGCCGAAGCGAGCCGGCGCCCTTGCTTCACCAATCCATGGCCTTCCTTGTATGATACGCAATCATCAACCCTGCGCTACGCTGCGGCGATGGGCACGACATCACCACCGGGCCGGATGCTGCGGCGCAAGCGTATGCATGAAGGCGCGGTGACACTGAAGCATGCTGTCCCATGTCATGGTCGGAGAAGCGATGGGCCAGCATCTGGTGGCGCGCGGCTACCGCCAGATCGGCTTCGTCGGCGACTGGCTCGACCGCGCGCTGCTCCAGGCCGGCCTGCCGCGGCGCCCGCCTTACGGCCATGGCGAGAAGTCCAGCCCCGGGCTCGGCGGCGACAAGCTCATGGCCGTCCTTGCGGAGGACCCGGCGCTCGATGCGCTGTTCTTTGCCAACGACGACCTGGCCGTGGACGCCCTGCTGCGGGCGCAGCGCGAAGGGATCGCGGTGCCGGGCCGGATCGCCATCGCCGGGTTCAACGGCCTGGAGATCGGCGCGTTGACCAGCCCGGCGCTGACATCGGTCGTCTCGCCCCGCCAGCAGATCGGCAGCACGGCGGCGCGCAAGCTGCTGGACCGCATCCAAGGCAAGGATGCCGGGCCGCCCGGGGTCGATGTGGCTATCGGCTTGAGATACGTGCCAGCACCTGACGCAACGCCAAGGGAAAACGTCGTGACGGAAAGAGTGGGCTTCATCGGGCTGGGCCACATGGGCCACGGCATAGCCAGCAACCTGGTGGGCAAGGGTTTCCCGTTCACCGCGCTGGCACCGCAAGCGCGACGCGACCGAGGACCTGCGGCGGCGCGGTTGAGGCAAGCTCACCGCGGGCGGTCGCGGAGGCGTCCGAGGCCGTGGTGCTGCGCGCGATCGGGAGCGTCCAGGTGCAGCAGGTCGTCAACGGCCCGGACGGCCTCGCCGACGCGGACAAGGAGCTGCTGGTGATCGACTGCTCGACCTCGGAACCCGCGGTCACGGTGCGGCTGGCAGGCGAGCTGGCGGCACAGGGCGTCACCTTGATCGACGTGCCGCTCAGCCGCGCGCCGAAGGAGGCCTTGGCCGGCACGCTGGACGTAATAATGGGGGCGCCGAGGCAGACTTCGCATGGGCGTGGCCGGTGCTGGAAAGCTTCGCCGCCCGCATCGTCGAGACCGGGCGACCGGAACCGGGCACATGATGAAGCTGCTGAACAACTTCGTCTCGCTCGGCTACGGCGCGCTGTATGCCGAGGCGCTGATGCTGGGCGCCAAGGCCGGCGTGTCGGAGCGCACCTTCCACGGCGTGATCAACGGCGGCCGGATGGATTGCGGCTTCTTTCAAACGTTCTTCGACTACGTGGTTGGCGGCAACCGCGAGGCGCACCTGTTCACGCTCGACAACGCGCTCAAGGACTTGACGTATCTGGCCAACTTCGCGAGCGCCAGCGGGGCTGCCAACCCGGTGGGCGCCGCGGTGCGCAACAGCTTCGCCTTTGCAGCCGGACTGGGGCGCGGGCAGGACTACGTGCCGATGCTGACCGAGGTGAACGGGATGAAACGGGGCTAAGATTGGGGCTCTGCCCCAAATTCCGCCAAAGGATGGGGTTCTCTGGACGCCCGCCCAGATGGCAGGCGCCAGGGAGCTGTCAGCCGTCCAGTTCGGGATAGCGCCGGAACACCCCCTGCTCGTTGAACGGGATGCGACGCTCTGAAGCCAGGTAGGAAGCGACCGCGGGCTGCGCCGCCACCCGGCTGCACAGCCTGGCCAGGTGAGGGAACCCGGCGTCGAGTCCAGCCATGGTTCTCGGGAACGCGTAGCGCAGGCCCGCCATCACTTGAAACATGGACAGGTCTGCCGCGCTCAGCCTGTTGCCGACGAGCCAGCCCGCATCCGCCGGATTGCGGACGGCGACTGTTTCTAGCCAGCCTAAGTACTTAGGCAGCCGCTCTGCCGTAAACTGTGCGGCGCGGCGCAGCGCCTCGGGCTTCTGGTCCTCATAGTAACGCATAGGGCCGATCGGATGATGCGTGTCATGCGTTTCCGCCACCAGGTCGGTGATGGTGAGCTGCACCTGGTGGCACCACAGCCGCCCCCGCTCGTCCTGTGGCCCAAGACCAAGCGCCGGGCCAAGGTAATGCAGGATAGCCGCTACCTGCGCCACCATCACGGGGCCATCGACCAGGAACGGCGGCGCAAATGGAGGAAAGGGTCCCTCCGCCATGCGCCGGGTCATGGCCGCCACGCCATCCTCCCGCGCGGCATCCCGGTAAGGCGTTGCAGTCGCTTCCAAAGCCAGCCGGACGAACTCGCCACGCCCCTGGATCTGAGGCCAATAGTAAAGCTCGTAGCGCGCCATCGCCTTAGATGTAGTGCTCTGCCAGCGGCGCGAAGCCGTTGAAGCGCTGGCTGGCGTAGGTCGTCACGTACGCGCCGGCCGCCATTAGGTTGACCGTCTCGCCGTGGGCAAGTGAGAGCGGCAGGCGGTAGTTGCTGCGCTCGTACAGGATGTCGGCGCCGTCGCAGGTGGGGCCTGCGATGCATACGGGCCCGCTTGCCTCGCCGTCATGCGCCGTCTGGATGCGGTACTTGATCGACTCCCCCTCGGTTTCAGCCAGCCCGCCGAAGCGGCCGATGTCCAGGTAGACCCAGCGGGTCGGGTCGCCGGGGATTCGACGGCTGACCAGCACCACCTCCGAATGCACCACGCCTGCGTCGCCGACCATGCTTCGCCCCGGCTCGACCAGGATCTCCGGCAGATCGTTGCCGAAATGCTCGGTCATGGCATTCATGATGGCCTGCGCGAACCGGTCCACCGTCGGCACCTCATCGCGGTAGCGCACGGGGAAGCCGCCGCCGAGATTGACCATGCGCAGATTCACCCCGGCGTCCGCCAGGTCGGTGAACAGCATGGCCACCCGGCCGATCGCCACTTCGTAGGCGGCCGTATCCATCTGCTGGCTGCCGACGTGGAACGACAGGCCATAGGGATCAAGGCCTATCTGGCCGGCGCGGACCATCAGCTCGCGCGCGCTCTCGACCGTGGTGCCGAACTTGCGGGACAGCGGCCAATCGGCGCCCTTGTTCTCCACCAGCAGGCGGCAGTACACCCGGCTGCCCGGAGCGTGCTCGGCCAGCTTCTCCAGCTCCTCGCTCGAGTCGAAGGCGAACATGCTCACCCCGGCGGCATAGGCGCGCTGGATGGCGGACACCTTCTTGATCGTGTTGCCGAACGAGATCGCAGCGGGGGCAGCGCCTGCGCCAATGCACATGGCGATCTCCTCGTAGGAGGCGGCGTCGAACGCGCTGCCCAGCCTCGCCAGCCGCTCCAAGATGGGCGCGGCCGGGTTCGCCTTCACGGCGTAGTAGATGCGGGCCAGCGGCAGGGCGTGGCTGATCGCACGGTAGTTCTCCTCCACCCGGTCCGTGTCGAGGACGAGGCAAGGAGTGGCCGGACGCGAGTCGGCCAGGAACTGCGCGATCTTTGGGGTCATCGCACTGAGCCTTCTGATTGCCGCCCACCCATCAAGGCGGTGAAGCGGGAGTTGACGAAACGGTCGAACGAACCAGCGGTAGGAAGTCGCTTGCCAGAACGCTTGACGTCGTTGCGTAACCCGAAGGCCAGAGGCACGTGCGTTGCTGCGTGGGATGCGCAAATAGGACCCAAGGGGGGTGGGCGCAAGCGGAAATATCGGCTTGGCCCAAGAAAATCCAAAGTTGGTTAAAGGGTTGTAAGGACAGCCTGTTCGAGGGAAGCCGAGTCAGGCCTGGCGGCGCGCCGCGTGCACCCGCCCAGGCCGGCGGCCCAGGGCCAGCGAGGGGGCCAACGCGCCCAAACGACAGCAGGAAGCCAACCGGACGCTTGCCCGGCGCCATCCATGACGGCGGCGTGGCTGCGCCTCCAGCGCGCTGGAGGCGTCGTCCTGGCTGGCCTCCGCGATCTCGACCGGCTCGCCATCAGCCGTGGCGATCGACACCATCCCACGCCCGCGACCGAGCAGGCCAATCTCGCGCGCCGCACCCTTGGCCAGGTCGATGATGGCGCTGCGCCCGCCCATCCGGTCGTTGACCAGCACGACGACGGAGCGGCCGGTCTCGTGCATCGTCACGCGCACCCGGCTGCCGAGTGGCAGGCTGCGGCTGGCGGCCGTCATGCCTTCCTGGTCGAACACCGTGCCGCTGCTGGTGCGCAACCCATCGTGCCGCGCCCCGTACCATGACGCGATCCCCACGCTTTGCGCTCCAACCACGGCCGGTCCTGTCATGGTCAGCGCAAGAGCTGGCAGCAACAAACGCCTGAAAGACATGCAGCAAGGCTCCTTTGCCATCGAGGTTGGATGGCAAGGGCAGTCAGCCTACGAACATTGCTGCGGGCAAGCGGCAATTTACCCGCTCCCACGGTAAATCATCTACTATCCTTGGTTAACTGTGCTGTGCAAACCACAGATATACCCCGACGCAGCAGGGTTTATGCAATTTTTATATGAGTTCTTGAGCAAATTGTTACTTGCCGTTTTCAGTTCCAAGCACGCCTTAAACTTGCCCGACGGCTCACCTGCGAATAAGGCTGAATACTCGCGAAGACGCGGCGCGTTAGCTGCCTACGTCACCGAAGTGCAACATGAGGCGTGGCCGAGCCACCACGTTCACGGAAAACGTGATCGCCGCATCAGCCTCAAGGCTTGCAGTAGCCTAGCGAATCAGCCCCGTCAGCGGGCTGGACGGGTCGGCTCCCATGCGTCGCGGCATCCGTCCGGCCAGGTGGGCGAGGCGGCCTGCTTCCACCCCGGCCTTCATGGCGCGCGCCATCAGCACCGGGTCGCCCGCGTGGGCGATGGCGGAGTTCAGCAGCACGGCGTCGCAGCCCAGCTCCATCGCCATCGCCGCATCCGATGCGGTGCCGACGCCGGCGTCCACCAGCACCGGCACGCCCGCCTGCTCGATCAACATCGCCAGCATGGCCGGATTCTGTAGCCCGAGGCCGGAGCCAATCGGCGCGCCCAGCGGCATGATGGCGACGCAGCCCATCTCCTCCAGCCGCTTGGCAGCCACCGGGTCGTCGGCGCAGTACACCATCACCTCGAAGCCGTCCTTGACCAGCGCCCCCGCCGCCTCGAACGTTCCTGCCATGTCCGGGTAAAGGTGCGGCGGCGGCCCCAGCACCTCCAGCTTCACCAGGTTCCAGCCGCCGGCCTCCCGCGCCAGGCGCAGGGTGCGCACGGCGTCGTTCGCGGTGTGGCAGCCAGCGGTGTTCGGCAGGTAGGTAATGCGCTTGGGGTCCACGTGGTCCTGCAACATCGGCGCGCCCGGGTCAGACAGGTTCACCCGGCGCACCGCGACCGTCACCATCTCGGCGCCGGACGCCTCTATGGCTGCCGCCGTCTCCTCCAGGCTGCGGTACTTGCCGGTGCCCACCACCAGGCGGGAGCGGAAGCTCCGGCCGGCAACGGTCCAGCCATCGGCCTGGGTCGTCATGATGGTGTCCATGGTCAACCGCCCCCTATGAAATGCACGATCTCCAGCGTATCCCCGCCGGCAAGCTCGGTGGCCTCGTACAGCGAGCGGGACACGATGGCCTCGTTCCGCTCCACCGCCACCTTGCGCACGTCGAGCCCCAGCTGCGCCAGCAGCCCGGCCACCGTCACGGGGGCAACGACCCGCCGCGTCTCGCCGTTCAACGTCAACGTGAGCGTTTGGGACATGCCTCTATGATGAGCCCGCCGCGCGTCCGGCTCAACCCGGCGTCGCGCATTGGACGGCGGCGGCGCGCGCATGGTAGGCGCGGAGGATGGCCGCATCTGTCCTGCCGGGTCCCCTGCCGCTGGTCGCCGTGCTCAACGGACCGAACATGAACATGCTCGGCCTGCGCCAGCCGGAGCTGTACGGCCGCGAGACGCTGGACGACGTGGAGGCGCTGGGCGCCGAGACGGCGGAGGGGCTGGGCCTCGCCATCGACTTCCGGCAGTCCAACCACGAGGGCGAGCTGGTGTCCTGGGTGCAGGAGTTCCGCGGCCGCGCCGCCGGCCTGGTCATCAACCCGGCCGGCTACACCACCACCTCCATCGCCCTGATGGACGCGCTGCTGGCAAGCGAACTGCCAGTGATCGAGGTGCATTTGACCAATATCCACCGCCGTGAGGAGTTCCGGCAGCATTCCTACGTCTCCCGCGTGGCCGTGGGCGTGATCTGCGGCCTCGGCGTCATCGGCTACGGCCTGGCGCTGACCGCCATGGCCAGCCTGTTGCAGGCCGACGCGGAATGAGCCGTCTGCCGATCGACACGGCGGAAATCCGCGCCCTGGCGGAAATCCTGGCCGAGACGGGGCTGACCGAGATCGAGGTGTCGGACGGCGACAGCCGCATC
>CAXTTH010000073.1:0-8311 GCA_964247035.1 uncultured Acetobacteraceae bacterium | reverse complement strand
AAGCAGCATCCGCGAATGGGCCTATGCCGCCGCATTCAACAGCTCAGCCGAACGCCAGAACGCCATGCATCCATGGCTGCACGACTACAACACCGCACGACCTCACTCAGCCCTCGGCGGAAAACCACCCATCACCAGGCTCAACAGGAACAACGTCCTTGGCAGCGACACCTAGAGCGTAACCGGACCAAACGGAGTCGGGTGGGGTTCCGGTGCCGGCTGACATCTGATTCAAGCTGCTGGCTGGGTCGGAAATCAGCAGTTCATGGCGAAGCCCTATTCATCGGATTTGCGTCAGCGTGCGATTGCCCTGGTGGAGGCGGGCCAGTCGCGCCGGGCGGTCGCCAGTCTGCTCAAGCTGGACAAGTCGACAGTGATTCGATGGGTGAAGGAATATCGTGCCACGGGCGAGCAGGCTGCCAAGCCCATGGGTGGCCGCCGCCGCTTCGCGTTGCTGGCCGAGCGCGAGTGGTTGCTGGCGCGGATCGCCGCCGCCCCGGACTTGACAGGTCGGGCGCTGCGGGCTGAGCTGGCTGGGAGCGGCATCAAGGTGAGCTACGACGCGGTGTGGCGCTTGCTGCGCGAGGAACGGCTTACCTTCACAAAAAACCCTGCGCGCCGCCGAGCAGGATCGCCCGGACGTGGCGCGCAAGCGCTGGAAGCGCTGCCAGGGCCGCGTTGACCCAGCCCGCCTGGTCTTTGTCGACGAGACCTGGGCCAAGACCACCATGACCCGCACGCACGGCCGGGCACTGCGCGGGCAACGCCTGGTCGCGGCTGTGCCGCGCGCGCTGGATGACGATGACGTTCCTCGCCGCCCTGCGATCCGACGGCATTGCCGCTCCCTGCGTGTTCGACGGCCCGATCAACGGCTGCCTGTTCCTGGCCTGGGTGACGCAGTTCCCTGTCCCCACGCTGCAAGCCGGCGACATCGTCATGCTGGACAACCTGGGCAGCCACAAGGGCATCGCCGTGCGCAGGGCCATCCGGGATGCCGGCGCACATCTGTTGTTCCTGCCGCCCTACAGCCCGGACCTGAACCCGATCGAGATGGTGTTCGCCAAGCTCAAGACCCTGCTGCGCAAAGCCGACGAGCGGTCCATCGCCGCCGTTTGGCAGCGCATCGGATCACTGCTGCACCAGTTCAGTCCAGCCGAGTGCGCCAACTACGCCAGACATGCCGGATACGACCCGACGTGATCCGGTCATGCTCTAATGCCACGTTGATGCTAATCCAGTTCTGTAGACGGCTGTATGGCTGCACAGCTCGCCACGTTCTCGCGGCACATAATTGCTTACTCTGGTGTGGCGCCGGCTCGCGGCATAGTGCCTGTCGCAGGGCGTTGAGAGGGCCCGCGTTGCCGAGCTTTGCGGTGTAACGACGGAGCGGAAGGCGGCATAGGTGGCCGCCCCACACTCGGTATGGAACCCGTCTCTCACCTTGCGGAAGATCACGCTGGGCCGGAGTGCGCGTTCGGGCACGTTGTTGGTGGCGGGCACCTCGCGCTCGTCGACGAACACCGTCAGATGCTCCCGGCAGCGGCTGATGCGGCGGCGCAGCATCTCGCCCGCACGGCCCTGCGGCACGGCATGGGCCATGATGCGGTCGAGCCTGCGCTCCATGTCGGCCTTGTAGAGGGCAAGCATGCCATCGCACAGCCTGTCGCATCGCTTGCCGATGGCCAGCGCCCGCAACAGCCAAAGCCTGAACCGTGCGGCAAGCACCGTGCCGTGGCCGCGCTGGCTGGCCAGCGCGTCGGACACCCAAATACTGGGCCGCATGGCCCCAAATACCTCCTGGGGCACCGACTTGCCGCGGCTGGGGCGGATCAGGTGCAGCACGCCCTCCCTGGTCGCGAACACCCACTCCCACCAGGTCTGCCCGGCCACAAGGGCCGAGGTCTCGTCACTGCACACCACGCGGGCGGTGCGCACGCGGCTGGCGGTGGCACCGGCCGCAGATTCCAGTGGGGCACGGGCCCGGGGCAGGATGTTGCACAGTCCACCCTGGTTGATTGACAGGCCGAACAGCTCGGCCATGACGGCGCGCAGGCGCTCGAGGCTGATGGCGTGCGCGCAGTGCAGGTAGATTACCATGGCCTCGATGCTGCGGCTGAACGGCGAAGGGAAAGTAGGCCTGGCAGGCGGGACAGGCATCGAGACGGGCGTCTACGACACGGTCGAGGCTCTCGTGCACAGTGCGCGCGACCCTGGGGCGGCCTCGGCGTTTGTGAAGCAGAACCTGCACTGAGCGGTCGGGTTTCTGCCACTCGACGGTGGAATGGACGAATTGTCCGGCGTCCTGGGCGGCTGGGCTGAAGTGGGTGCGCGCGCAAGCTGCTGCCTTGCTGGAGCCGCAAGTGTCAGCCGCCGTGGTGACGGTGGAGGTGGGTGAGATGTGGCATTGCCTGGAAAAAAGCCTGCCAAGCTGTGGGCCTGGCGCGCCCATGACGTGGACCAGCGGCGAACCGTGGCCCAGTCAGCTTCGCTGGCATCCCGCTGGGGGATCGTTGCGCGATGCTTCTGGGTGGGCGTGATGAGGCAACCTGCCGCCGGCTGATCGACAAGGTGGGCCTGGCTGGCAAGACGTTCGTGACCGACGACTGGCAGGGCTGCCCATCGGGTGATCCCGCCGGGCCAGCCGTTCACCAACAAGGACCTGGCCTTCCCCATCGAGCAGGACAACAGCAACGTCCGGCACTGCCTCGCCCGCTTCCGCCACCGGACCAAGCTGGTGTCCAAGTGCCGCACCATGGTGGACCTGTCGCTCCACCTGCTGCACTACCTGCAAGACCCAGAACCTATGCCGCCTATACCGAAAAGATCAGAACTATCTTCAGTTAGAAGTCTCCTTTTCGCGCATAGCGAAAGACGACGTTGACCCGGAACGAGATGCTGCAAGCGGTTATGAAGCTTTATGCTGGCGGCGGAGGGGAAAAATAGATTGAGATGGTAACTTCGCCTTCGGCAGGAGCTGCCCCATTCTAAGATCAGCGATCTTATTTTCCACGAGTTCCGCAATCCCACCCCCAAGTAAGTTGTCGATGAAGCGATACGACGGGAGGCAGAGTATGCCGGGGCTGTGGCCAAAAGCTGAACCCGCTCGGTCAAGCTGACCCAAAGGCCATGAACGGTGCTCGAGATGGGGCAAGGATCAAGGTGATCATCGGACATGGCCGCAAGGCTGCCGTGACCGCGTATCCCGCCCGGCCCGCAATGAGCCCTTCCTTCACGCAACTCGACCAAATGGGTTCGAGGCTTGCTCAGCGGCCAAGCGACGTGCGGACGCTCTCGATCAAGCTTTCCATCTCCGTCAGCGACCCGCCGTCCAGGGCCGCCAGCGCCTGCTCCACCTTGGACGCCAGCGCGCCCAGCGGCCCGGCCGCGTCGGCCGCCGCCTCCTGCAACGCCGTCAGCGCCAGCTGTAGCCCGCGCCGCATCTCCCCGGCATCCATCGCCACGGCGCCCCGGTGCGCCCGGTCCAGCTCCAGTTGCGCCGTTTCGACCAGCGCGTCTTCGTGATGAGCCTCGGACGACATAGTGCTCTCCCTGTCTCGAACTACGATGACGGCTCTCATAGCACGCCAGGCCGCCGCTTGTTCCAGGGCCGCCGCCGCCGTATCTGTGGCGTATGCGTCTTCTCCCGCTTTGTCTTTCCGCCATGATTCCCGCGTTGCCCGTCCTGGCGCAGCCGCATTCGGCCCACCCCGCGGCGGCCCGCCTGGCGCATCCCGCGCCGCACGCCATCGGCAAGTTCGACGACTGGACGGCGGTGACGCACCAGGAAGCCGGGCAGACCGTGTGCTACGCCTTCACCCGCGCCGCTGCCTCCGCGCCGCCGCTGCCCGGCCGTGGCGACGTGGTGCTGACGGTCACGCAGCGGCCGGGCGGGGTGCGGGACGCAGTGGCGATCAGCGCCGGGTTCGCCTACAGCCCGAACAGCGAGGTGAGCCTGCAGATCGACGGCGCGACGCTGCCGTTCTACACCAGCCAGCGCTCGGCCTTCGCCAAGGACGGCCACGCCACGGTGAGCGCGTTCGAGCATGGCCGGCAGGCGGTCGCCAAGTCTCCCGGGCCGCGGGCCGGCAGCGTGACCGACACGTTCAACCTGCGCGGCTTCTCCCCGGCCTACGCGGCGATCAACAAGGCTTGCTCGGTCAAGAGTTGATGTCCGCCACCCTCACCCATGCCGAGCGGGACCGCATCCTCGCCAAGTCGGCGCTGTTCTCTCCACCGTCCATGGCCTTGCCGGATGGCCGGCGGGAGCTGGTCGGGCTATCCCGGCCCGAGCTGCTGGAGGAGCTGGCGGCCATCGGCGAGCAGCCGTTCCGCGCCAAGCAGCTCTGGCACTGGATTTATCACCAGGGGGTGACGGAATTCGCCGCCATGTCCTCCGTAGCCAAGCCGTTGCAGGCCAGGCTGGCCGAGCGCTTCGTCATCGGCCGGCCCGGCATCGCCGCCGAGCAGGCCAGCGCGGACGGCACCCGCAAGTGGCTGTTCCGCTTCCGCGACGGGCAAGAGGCGGAGACGGTGTACATTCCGGACCGCCAGGAGGACCGCGGCGCGGTGTGCCTGTCCTCCCAGGTCGGCTGCACGCTGTCCTGCAAGTTCTGCCACACCGGCACGCAGCGGCTGGCGCGCAACCTGGGCGCGGCGGAGATCGTCGGCCAGTTCATGGCCGCCCGGGATGCTTACGGCGAGTGGCCGTCGCCGCGTGGCGAGACGCCGCGGCTGCTGTCCACGATCGTGCTGATGGGCATGGGCGAGCCGCTCTACAACTACGAGAACGTGGCGCGCGCCATGCGGATCGTGATGGACGGCGAGGGCATCGGCCTGTCCCGCCGCCGCATCACGCTCTCCACCTCCGGCGTGGTTCCCATGATGGACCGCTGCGGCGAGGAGCTGGGCGTGAACCTGGCCGTGTCCCTGCACGCGGTGCGCGACGAGCTGCGCGACGAGCTGGTGCCGTTGAACCGCAAGTACCCGATCGCCGAGCTGCTGGCGGCGTGCCGGCGATACCCCGGCGCGTCCAACTCGCGGCGCATCACGTTCGAGTACGTGATGCTGCGGGGCGTGAACGACGGCGTGGCCGATGCGCGCGAGCTGGTTCGGCTGATCGCGGGCATCCCGGCCAAGGTGAACCTGATCCCGTTCAACCCGTGGCCCGGCAGCGCCTACCTTCCGAGCACGCGGGAGCGCCTGGACGCGTTCGCGGCCGTGGTGATGGCCGCCGGGTTCGCGAGTCCGGTGCGGACGCCGCGGGGCCAGGATATCCTGGCGGCATGCGGGCAGCTGCGCACGGAAAGCGAACGGCCGCGTGCTTCGGCAGCCGCACCATGATCAGCGAGCGCGTGTCCGCGCGGCTTTGGCCGCCGCGGTCGCCTGCCCAGTAACATTTTCTGATATCCAATCATGGGTCAATTTGAACATCTGCGAATAATGGGAAACGGATGCAATCTGATCATTGGCTGTAAAGTCACATGCCGGATTATCTTATGAGTAAACTTCAAACCGCTCAGACAGAGAGGAAATCCGGGCAGTCTAATATCGTCAAAGTAGTCACCCTTGCGAATGTCTTGCTATTTTGTGTCCTGCTGGTCTTATTCTCACTCACGCTTGCCAAATCTGCGCTGGCGAGCAATTTACAATTGTATTTTGTCGGTCTTTTCGTTTTGTTAGCTCTATATATTTTTCGTATACTTTGAAAGGTCAATGAGAAGTGGACTGACTGGGCGAAAAACTGGAGTGATATTGCCTGGAATTTTCTTGCCTTTCTTGGGATTGGGACCTTTGTTGCTAAGAGCGGTAATATATCTGACTGGAGTCAGTTCTTAGGTCCTTTCGGTTTGACCGTCTATGTTCTTTTTCTGGGGCTTGTTGCGTCCACTCGCGCAGCAACAGCCTTAGTCAAACAGTTCGGTCGCGTCCCAGGCTAAGCGCGACCCTGCTATCTCAGGAATATGCTCACTAAGCGTTAGACGGAAATCTAAACTGATCCGCCACTCGGCATCCGTTGCGCTTGATGCATGAGGGAACCAATGCTGGACACCTCGAATCCCACCTCATGCCAAAGCGCAGCCAGCGCCTTGGCCGAGTACATCGTCACGTGGCCGTTGCGGGGCGCCACGTACCACCAGGCCAGTCCTTGCCGCGCGAAATCGGCGGGCTGCAGCAGCGTCGAGAATACGACCGATCCGTCAGCCGCCACCAGGCTCGCGATTTCCCGAATCGTGGCCCGGGGGTCCGGCGTGTGCTCCAGCACCTCGAAGCAGGTGACCAGCCGGTAGCGCCGGTCGGGCCGCACGTCGTGGGCCGTGTCGAACGGATCGTAGGTCTCGGCCCGTGCGCCGTGCCCGCGCGCGAGCAAGGCTGCCAAGGCGCCGTTGCCGCCGCCATAGTCCAGCACGTCCATGCCGGCGAGCGCCGAGCCGAACAGGGCCGCGACCGTCTCGGCCGAGGCGGCTGGACGAAGCTCGGCATAGTCCGGGTCAACGGCCGCGTAGCCCTCGTTGTAGATGTCGCGCAGGAAGTCCTCCCGGGTCCAGGCATCGAAGTCGCCGGTGAATAGCAGCCCGCAATCCGGGCAGCGATGATAGGTCACCCGGCGGCCCGACAGCGGCAGCGCGACCCGGCGCCAATCCTCGCAGCACCTGTTGAAATCCACCGCGCCGAGCGCGGGAGACGGGGCGCCGCAGGCCTTGCAGGATTTCGGCGGAGGCGGCAGGGGCCGCGCGGCCCGGGCCGGGGCGCGCTCGACGGGCTGCGCCGCCAGCTGTGACAGGTGATCCCTGACCCGCTCGATGACGGGTTCCCATTCGCCGGGCCGGTCCTGCCGGAAGATGCGCAGGCTGGGATACCATGGGCTGTCCGCCCGGTCGTGCAGCCAGCGCCAGCAGCCGCGGAAGCGGGACAGCAGCCAGACAGGCTTGCCCATCGTCGCCGCAAGATGCGCCACCGCCGTATCGACCGAGATCACCAAGTCCAGCCCGGCGATCCGCGCCGCGGTGTCGGCAAAGTCCTGCACCCCCGCCATCAGGTCGACCATGCCCAGCTCCTGCGGCGGCGAGCCAGGCCCTTGAAGCTGCAGGCTGTAGAACCGCACGCCCGGCATCCCTGCAAGCCGCGCCAGCATCCCCGCCGGAACCGAGCGATGCCGGTCATGGCCGAAGCCGGGATTGCCTGCCCATGCCAGGCCGACCCGCAGCGCCGGGCCGCCATCGCTCCAGGGCTCGAAGGCGTCGGCGTAGGGCAGCGCCGGCGGGATGCGTTCCAGCGTGGCGCCGCAGATACCCGGCAGGCTCAGCAGCGGGCAGGCCACGTCGTAGGCGGGCAGCGTGGCGCCCACGGCCACCACCTGATCGACGCCCGGCACCGCGCGCAGCAGCCGCAGCAGGGAGGGCTGCACCGCTAGGATGACCCGGCCGGCGCGCGGGGCCACCAGCGCTGCGTAGCGGACGAACTGCAACGTGTCGCCCAAGCCTTGCTCGGCATGCAGCAGCACTGTCAGCCCGGCGATGTCCTCGCCGGCCCAGACCCGGATGCCGCCATCTGTGCCATGCAGCGGCAGCCGGTGCTCGTACAGGTCCCAGGCTTCCGCTGTCATCCTGCCCAGGCCGAGCAGCCGCTGGCCTTGTTCGAACTTTGCCAGGCTGTTGCCAGGCGCCGCGTCGATCGCGGCTTGCCCCGCCGCGACGGCGGCCTCGAAACGGCCCAGGCCCTCCAGCGCGAGCGCCTGGTTCAGCAAGGCTTCCGGGCAGCGGGGCGCCAGTCCCAGCGCATGATCGGCAAACGCGAGCGCGTCGCCATACCGGCACAGGTTGTTCAGCACCCCGCTCAGCGTCGTGGCATGGCAATGGTCCGGCTCCCGCCGGAACGCCTCATGGCCATGAACCAGCGCCAGGTCCATGTCATTCGCCCGGAACAGCGCGCTCACCAGGCGGGTGCGGACGGCGTTATCCTCCGGCCGCAGCGCCATCGCCTGGAACAGCGCGCCGATCGCCGGCTCGAGACGGCCAAGCGCCAGAAGCGATCGGCCCATCAGGCTGAACAGGCCCGCATCATGCGGATGACGCGGGCAGGCGGCGGCCAGCAGGACCGCGGCGTCCTCGCACCGCTCCGCCTCCAGCAGCGTCTCGCCCAAGGCCATGATGTCGTCCACCTGCCCGGAGGGCAGCCGCAGCGCGCGCATGCGGGCGGCTTCCGCCTCCGCCGTCCGTCCGCTCGCCATCAGCAGCACGCTCAGGCCATAGAGCGCCTCGGCGTGGTCCGGCGCCATGGCGAGCGCTTTGGAGTAGGCGCCGAGCGCGCAGCC
>CAXTTH010000072.1:0-8396 GCA_964247035.1 uncultured Acetobacteraceae bacterium | reverse complement strand
AGGTGGCCCGCCGCGCCATCCGCGCCTGCGACCTGGCCGAGCCGCAGCCCTTGTCCGACAAGCTGGACGAGCTGCTGCTGCACCACAACACGCTGCTGCGCGGCCTGGGCGCCGAGACGTTCGAGAAGCAGCGGCTGCTGGACGACCTGCTGGCGCTGGCCCCACGCATCCTGCCGCACGTGGAACCGGTGTGGCTGCGGCTGGACGAGGCGCGCCGGGCCGGGCAGCGCATCCTGTTCGAGGGCGCGCAGGCCGTGATGCTGGACGTGGACCACGGCACCTACCCGTTCGTGACCAGCAGCAACACCATCGCCGCCACCGCCGCCAGCGGGTCTGGCGTGGCGCCCGGCGCAGTGGGGTTCGTGCTCGGCATCGCCAAGGCATACTGCACCCGAGTCGGCAGCGGCCCGTTCCCGACCGAGCTTGTGGACGCGACCGGGCGGATGCTGGGGGAGCGCGGGCGGGAGTTCGGCACCGTGACCGGACGGCCGCGGCGCTGCGGCTGGTTCGACGCGGCGATGGTGCGCCAAGCGGTGAAGGTGGGCGGCATCACCGGCCTTGCGCTGACCAAGCTCGACGTGCTGGACGGGGTGGCGGAGCTGAAGATCTGCACCGGCTACGAGATCGATGGCGAGCCACTACGTCATCTGCCGGCCGCGCCGGGTGGGCAGGCGGCGGCCCGGCCGGTGTATGAGACGGTCGAGGGCTGGTCCGGCTCGACCAAGGGCGCGCGGTCCTGGGCGGAGCTGCCGGCGCAGGCGATCAAGTATGTTCGCCGGGTCGAGGAGCTGGTGGAAGCGCCGGTGACGTTGCTGTCCACCAGCCCGGAGCGGGACGACACCATCCTGATGCGGGACCCGTTCGAGGGCTGAGCCGCCCGGTAGAGGTTTGGTTAACCTGAGCCAGGCAGGATGGCAGGATAACGCTCAGGTTTGCCAAGATGGCTGCTGCGCCCTCCCTCGCCGCCGGGTCCTCCAGCGGCAGCTTCGCCGTCGATCATGGCCAGAAGCTGGTCGATTGCGGCCTGCCCGCCTTTGCCGCGACGCGGAACGGCGTGGCCGGCCACATGGCGATCCCGGTGCTGCGCGGCTGGCCTGCCCGCGCGCGCGTGCTGAGCGCCATGGCGGGAGCGGACGCGCGTAACCTGCTGGCGCCGATGGCACATGGGCCTGTCGCCTTGCCTGGCGAAGACGTGGGTTACTTCGTGTTCTGCCCCGCCCCGCCCGGGCCATCCCTGGCCGCCACGATGCGCTCCTGGTCCGAGCCGGAACTGATGGATGACGTGCTCAAGCCCCTAGTCGCCGTGCTGGCGAGCTTGCGGGCGCGGGACGTGACGCACCGAGCGATCCGGGCAGACAACGTGTTCCAGTCCGCCCCAGGCTCCCCCGTGACGCTGGGAGCGGCTTGGTCCGCCCCGCCAGCATGCCATCAGCCGCACTGGGTGGAGCCGCCCTATGCATCCGCCTGCATGCCTGCTGGCCGTGGCGACGGCACGGCGGCCGATGACGTGTATGCGTTGGGCGCCTTGCTGGTGATGCTCTCGCTGGGCGGCAATCCCGTGGCAGGCGTGCCGGACAAGGCGGTCCTGCAGCGCAAGCTGGACCTCGGCAGCTATGCTGCCCTGGTAGGGACGCATCGGCTGCCGACAGCCCTCGCCGAATTGGTGCGCGGCATGGTGGCCGACGACCCGGACCACCGCCCATCCCTGGAGCTGCTTGCCAGCCCGGCCGCGGCACGGGCACGACGCATCGCGGCGCGGCCGTCCCGCCGGGCGCAGCGTGCCATCGAGCTGGGCAGCCAACAGGCCTGGACGGCCCGCAGCCTGGCTTACGCCTTGCAGCATGAGGCTGTAGCCGGCGTCACGCTGCTGCGGACGGGCGCTGTCGACCGCTGGCTGCGCCGCAGCCTGGGGGACACGGCGATGGCGGCACGGGTGGACGAGGCGCGCGCAAGCGCCGCGCAGACCGTGGGCGACCCTGGGGCCGATGCAATCCTGATCATGCGCGTGACGGCGGCGCTGGACCCGACGGCACCGATCCTGTGGCGGTCCCTCATGCTATGGCCCTCAGGTTTCGGAGCTGCCCTGGACCATGCGTTGCACCACGCCCCGGACATGACCGAGCGGCTTGCCGAGTTCGTGATGCAAAACATTTCGGGCCTCTGGGCCGAGCAGCAGAACCTGCCCGACGCTGCCGCGGCCCGGCAAGCGGCACAGGAAATGCGCGGCTGGCTCACGGCGGGGCGGCACGGCACGGGGCTGATCCGGCTGTGCTACGGCCTGAACCCGCTTGCCCCATGCAACTCGCCGCTGACGATGCAGCACTGCGTCACCAAGCTGGCCGAACTGCTGCCGGCGCTGGAGGTGGCGGCCAAGCAGCCCCGGGGTGAGCGCATCCTGGTGGACGCTCATGTGGCCGCTTTCATTGCCGCGCGGCGAGACGCTCGGCTGGACATGGACTTGGCCCACTTGGCCAGAGTGGTGTCGCCGGCCGATCCGTTGTCTCAGTTGCAGCTTCTGGCCCTGCTTCAGGTCAAGACGCATCCAGCTGCGTTGCCGGCATTGGGCGCCTGGGTCGTGGATGCCATGCAGCCGATCATCCAGCGGTTTAACAGCCGCTCGCGCCGTGTCCGCCTGGCCGAGAAACTGACGACGTTGGGCCAGGCCGGGCTGCTTGCCCCGATCGCAGAGTTGGTGGGCAACCGAGCCGACGTTGCGGAAGACCACGACGGCCTGGCTGCCGCACGGGACCGGATCACTGAGATTGACATGACGCTTGCCGACATGACGCATTCGCTTACGAGTTGGACGGCACAGACCCAGCAGGTGGGGCAGGATATCGCTGCCGGCTTGGCATTGCTGGCCTGCGTGGCGGCGCTCGCCTGGGCGGCCTTCGCCTAATGGCCGGGTCATCGGCATCGCGAGCGCCGCTCCCTTGGTTCTGGCTGCAAGGGCTGGTCTGCGGCGGCATGCTGGCGACTGTGCCGGGGACTGCGATATTCATGGTAGTGTTGCTTGCGCCAGCAATCATCGGCTACGCGATGGACAACGCCTCCGGCAAGCCGCATTTCCGGGTCATCGTGCTGCTTGGCACGGCCTCGGCATTCGCGCCCTTGTTGCTACTGTGGAAGCACAGTGGATCGCTGGAAGCAGCCCTTGACCTGCTCAGTGACCCCGTACGACCGCTGCTGTCCTGGTTCTGCTGCGGAGCTGGATGGCTGCTGACTGAGTTGGCTCAAATGACGGCGAAACTGACCATCACGGGCCGACATACCAGGACTATGAAGTCTCTTGAAGCTGAACGGGACGGACTGGTGGAGGAATGGCTGGATGCCAAACCTCCACGGTCCTAGTCGCGTGCCCTGTCGGCGACGGAAGGCTCAAGCCGCCAGCGGGATGGCCAAGCGCTGCTCAACCACTTGCTGCTTCATGGACTTCTGCAGCTTCTCGAAAGCGCGGACCTCGATCTGACGCACCCGCTCGCGCGATATGGAGTACTGCTGCGACAGCTCTTCAAGCGTGGTCGGGTTATCCTTGAGGCGTCGCTCGATGAGGATGTGTCGCTCACGCTCGTTCAAGGTCTTGAGCGCGTTCGACAGCAGGGTCTTGCGGCCAGTCAGCTCCTCACGGTCGGCAAGCTCGGCTTCTTGGCTCTGCCCCTCGTCCACCAGCCAATCCTGCCACTCGCCCTCGCTGTCCGCGCGCACGGGAGCGTTAAGGCTATGGTCAGGCGCAGCCAGGCGGCGGTTCATGCTGACCACATCCTGCTCCGGGACTTGGAGCACACGCGAAATTTTCGCCACCTGGTCCGGCTTCAGGTCGCCGTCCTCGATCGCCTGCATCTGCCCCTTGAGCCGGCGCAGGTTGAAGAACAGCTTCTTCTGCGCTGCCGTGGTGCCCATTTTGACCAGTGACCAGCTATGTAGGATGTACTCCTGGATAGCTGCCCGGATCCACCACATGGCATACGTCGCAAGGCGGAAACCACGGTCCGGATCGAACCGCTTGACCGCCTGCATCATGCCCACGTTGCCTTCGCTGATCAGCTCGCCCACGGGCAAGCCATAGCCGCGGTAACCCATGGCGATCTTGGCGACCAGGCGCAGGTGGGACGTGACCAGCTTATGCGCTGCGTCCATGTCCTCGCTGTCCCGCCAAGCCTTGGACAGCGCCAGCTCCTCTTCGGGAGCCAGCATGGGAAACTTGCGTATCTCTTGCAGGTAGCGTGAGAGGTTGCCCTCAGGCGCGACATTGATGATAGCAGAGGCCATCAGTTGGCTCCTTCTGTCCGGATGACGGACGCCCACCCATTACGGCGAAGGCTGACCCCAGTTTCAATTCCGAACAAGCGTTGACGCGATTGCGACACCTCACGTCCTGGCGATTGCCCCTAGCTAGGCAGCAAGTTGCCAGGATGGCGTCTTTCCGCCGCAACGGCGGGATTGTCTGTGCGCCAAGTGATACAGGACCGCGCTGGTCCGGTCAAGGCAAATGCGACGAGGGAACGCTGTCCAGCTGATCGAGAAGAGCCTGGAAATCGCCCGGCAATGCCGTCTCGAACCGCAAGGCCTCGTTGGTGCGCGGATGGCTGAATCCTAGAACTGCGGCGTGCAGCGCCTGGCGGGGAAAGTCCAGCAGCAGGTCTCGCTGCCCGGGCGGCAGCAGCCGGGCGGCGGCAGGGATGCGCCGCAGGTAGACCGGGTCTCCCACGATCGGGTGCCCGACAGAAGCGAGGTGAACGCGAATTTGATGGGTTCGCCCGGTGGCGAGGCGACACACCGACAAGGCAGCCGCGGTCCCCCATGCGGTGCGCACCCGGTAGCGCGTCAACGCCGCCTTGCCTTGCGGCACTATGGCCATCCGCTTGCGGTCTCGAGGATCGCGCCCGATCGACCCGGTGATCTCGCCCTCCGAAGGCGACGGCAGGCCCCAGCACAATGCCAAGTAAGAGCGTTCCATGGTCCGGGACGCGAAGGCCGCTGCGAGCGCAGTCATCGCCAGCTCGGACTTGGCTACGACCATGACGCCCGACGTGTCCTTGTCCAAGCGATGCACGATGCCGGGTCGCCGCTCGCCGCCGATGCCGGGCAAGCTGTCGCCGCAGTGGGCGAGCAAGGCGTTCACCAACGTGCCATCGAGGTTGCCTGGCGCCGGATGCACGACCAAGCCCGCGGGCTTGTCCAGCACCAGCAAGTCCGCGTCCTCGAACAGGATTGCCAGGGCCATGGATTGCGGAACCGGCGTGGCTGCCACCGGCGCCGGCTGGGTCAAGACGTATTCCAAGCCGGCATGCACGTTGAGTGCTGGATCGGTGGCAATGCTGCCATTGGCGGCAACGTGCCCGCTTTCGATAAGGCTCTTGACTCTAGTGCGTGAAATCGTCCCGATCCTGGCCGCAAGGAAGCGATCGAGCCGAAGCCCCGAATCATCGGACCCGGCGACAACGCTCCAGGGGCTCTTCTGCAAACTGCTCATGCGCCCCAGATAGCGCGCCCTCATCATCAGAAGGAGACAGAATGCGCGCTTTGCTGACGGCCGTGATCGTGATGGGCGTGCTGATCGTTGCCATGACCGCCACGCTCGCTGTCGTGATTGTTCGCCGGTTGGCTGTGGCGCCCACCTTGCTGGCCCAAGCTATGAAAGAGGCTCCTGGAACCCACATGCAAGCCATCGCACCTGTGGGAGACCGCCTGGCCGTGCTGCTGCAAGGCGGCGGCGCCGACCGGATCGTGTTGCTCGACCCACGGTCAGGCCAGGTGGTTGGACGGATTGGATTAGCACAATGAGGAAGTCCGACTTGCCTGAAAAAATTTGCGCAAGCTGTGGCCGCCCGTTCCAGTGGCGGCGCAAGTGGGCCCGGAGTTGGGATGAGGTGCGCTACTGCTCCGACGCCTGCCGCACCGGCCGTCGCGCTTCTGCAATCATGCGCCTGCCAGACCGGCAAGATAAGTCCTGACGCATTGTTACCCTGGCACGAACGCCACGTCCCACCCGAACATGACGAATGCCAATGACAGAAGAGCGGCCCAGAAGATCAAGTATGGCACCAGGATCGCTGGCACTGCATTGTTTGGCGTGCCAAAAGACTGAGGCGGGTTTCGAACAGACGCAGACATGATGACTGTCCCGATTGGTCACGGATACATTTTAACGACATATTGATGTCATGCGATACAGCCAAGATAGAGATCCGGATTTTTCCGGATGGGATCACGTAGCGGCTGCGGCTTATTTGGCACGCTGAGAGTTAACGTGTCGTTGCCACGGGCCGCACGATTTTTTGCAGCAGCAGTTCCGACCTGACCTCATCCAAGTCGCGTGCCAGGACACGGAGCAAGAGTGCCCAGCCAGGCCCGGGGTGCATGCGGGAACGCTGGCCGACAAACACCTGCAAATCTTCCAGGTGGCGATATGCGGCCACCAGGTCTTGCAAGCCCTCGCATTCCAAGCCGTTTGCCACATTGTCTCCGACATAGCCCAGACAAGCTTGATTGCAGTCCGTATCCAGGTCCGACCATATCCGAAATTTCCCTGCAACTGGCTATAGGGGCAACCCGTATATCCAAGTAGGTCGCGGCAGCAGGGCGGACTTGCGAAGCCGGTCGATTTTGCTTATGCAGCTTTTAGCATGTCCTGTTCGTCTAGAGGCCTAGGACACCGCCCTCTCACGGCGGTAACAGGGGTTCGAATCCCCTACGGGACGCCAGGATCGCAATGACTTTTACTACCCAGCAATTACAAAGCGGTAGCTAGAAGGGCCAGGGTAGTGACCCCACAAACGACCCCACCGCTTGACCCCACTGTGGGCAATTAGGGCTGCCCCGGGCTGTCTCTAAAATCTTGGTGCCTTGGCAATGAAAGTTCCCCGCTCTTACCCGGCCCTGGCGGCCATGGGACCTGGGCAGTTCAAAAAACACCCCGGCCTTCTCTGAGACGCCCCCGCCTATCCCTGGGGCGGGTGCTCTTTCGGGCCGTCACGATTTTCAGGGACGCGCGAGTGCATGGGTCAATGTCCTATGTAGATGTTGGCCTTTAGCCCGAACCTTAAAACCGGTTTCTCAGTGATGGGAGTGGATGGTCCAACGCCCGAGCCGACGCACGAGCGAACGCGCGACCGTATGATGATCGTGACAGACACCACGCCACGCTGAGCAACGTGACAATGCCGAACAGCGCGATGGAACGTGATGCATCGCCATGCCAGGCGGCGCAGGCCACGGTGGGCCTGATGATCGCTGGGCAGCGTGGCGAGTTTAGGGACCGGGTAGGGGTTGGCCGGCTGGCATGTCTCACAAGCCCTTGTCCTAGTGAGTCCAGCGCAGAGACATTCTTTTAGTCTCACATGAATAGCTCTTGCATTGTGAGACCAGCGCCGTCATCATGTCTGCGAGGCATGTGAGACAAGGGAGGCGGTGATGCTGGTAGGCTACGGGCGCACAAGCACGGCGGAACAGGAAGCGGGCCTAGAGGCTCAAGAGCGAGACCTACGGGCCGCCGGGTGCGAGCGGGTGTTTGCCGAGCGGGTGTCATCCATCGCCACCCGGGCGCAGCTACAGGCCGCGCTGGACTTCGCGCGAGAGAGTGACGTGCTGGTGGTGTCCAAGCCGGATCGCCTGGCGCGTTCCACTACGGAGCTTCTGAGCATCGTGGACGGCTTAACGGCTCGTAAAATCGGCGTGGTCATCCTGTCCATGGGCGGGGAGCGGCTGGACACCCGCAACCCCACCAGCAAGCTCATGCTCACCATCCTGGCGGGCGTGGCGACATGGGAGCGCGAAATCATGCTTGAGCGGCAGCGCGAGGGCATCGCTAAGGCCAAGGCGGACGGCAAGTATGCCGGGCGGGTGCCAACGGCCCGGCGGCAGACAGCGGAAGCCCAGCGGCTCCGGGCAGAAGGGCTGCATCCGCTGGTCATTGCCGACCGGCTGGGCATGAGCAAGGCGAGCATCTACCGCATCCTTGGGGGCGCAGCGAAGGCTGCCGAGCCGGCAAGCGACACTGAGGCCGTGGCGAGCACATGGGAGCGCCAGGCAGCCCGGACGGATGCCACGATGGCCACAGCGAAGGCGGGAGAGGCCGCATGAGCCATCGCGGGTCACACGTGGACAAGGCCGTGGCCGAATTGATCATGCTCTTTCTCGCGTGGCTGATGCCCGGCGGTAAAAAGCACCACCGGAGGCGGCGCTAAGCCGTCACTCCGGCGGCAGTGTCCGCCCGGGGCATGACAAGGCGAGACGCCGCCCCATCGCTCGCGGCCTTCCATACCACCGTGGGCGGCTTCAGTGCCGCTAAGCCGGCCTGTATGGCGTGAGGCAAGCGTTGAGCGGTTGGCCGCTGTAAGTGTGGGATTGACCTGGTTTGGTGGACACCCTGAAGCTTTCGCCAGAGGTGCTCCTGA
>CAXTTH010000071.1:2512-8478 GCA_964247035.1 uncultured Acetobacteraceae bacterium | reverse complement strand
CTGCGGCGGGGGTGGGCGCGCGCGCCACCGTGTTCATGCCGGCCGACGCGCCCGCCATCAAGGTCGAGAGCACCCGGCGCTGGGGGGCGGAGATCATCCGCTACGACCGGCGCACGCAGGATCGCGAGGCGCTGTCCGCCGCCTTCGCCGCCCGCACCGGCGCGCACCTGGTGCCGCCGTATGACCACCGGGACGTGATCGCCGGGCAGGGCACGCTGGGGCTGGAGATGGCGCAGGACGCCCCGGCCGCGATGGACGCGCTGCTCGTGTGCACCGGCGGCGGCGGGCTGGTGGCCGGGTGCGCCCTGGCGATGGCGGCCCTCTCGCCGGGCACGGGGGTGTTCGCGGTGGAACCCGAGGATTCGGACGACACCGCCCGATCCCTGGCCGCGGGCCGCCGGGTGGCCAACGCGCCCGGCGGGTCCCTGCTGTGCGACTCGCTGCTGACCCAGACCCCGGGCGAGCTGACCTTCCCGGTGAACCAGGCCCGCCTCGCGGGTGCAGTCACCGTGACGGATGCCGAGGTGCTGGCCGCCATGGCCTTCGCCTTCGCCCACTTCAAGCTGGTGGTCGAGCCCGGCGGCGCGGTGGCCCTGGCGGCGCTGCTGTCAGGCCGGTGGCAGGCAAGCGGCCAAGTCGTCGGCATCGTGCTCAGCGGCGGCAACGTGGACCCGGCGGTGTTCGCCCGCGCGCTCGCCGCCTGACCTGGCCCAGCCGGCAACAGCCGTGCTACCAGCGCCAAGCCAATTTAGGATGACCGATGAAGCAAAGGGTTCTGGTGGTCGGCGCAGGGTTTGCCGGCGCCTGCTATGCGCGCGAGCTGGCCGAAGCCGGCCATCACGTCAGCCTGATCGACCGGCGGCCCCACGTCGCGGGCAACGCCTACGACGAGGTCAGCGCGGACGGCGTGCGCGTCCACCGCTACGGCCCGCATCTGTTCCACACCAACAACGAGGAGGTGGTCGGATGGCTGCGGCGCTTCGGCGAGCTGGTGCCCTACGAGCATAGGGTGGAGGCGACGGTGCCGTCCGGCTGCCGGGTGCCGATGCCGGTCAACCGCCAGACGATCAACGCCGTGTTCGGCCTCAGCCTGGCGGACAGCGGCGCGGTGGCCGCGTTCCTCGCCAGCCAGGGCGAGCCGATCGCCGAGCCGCGCAACGCCGGGGAGTACCTGCGCAGCCGCATCGGCCCCGTGCTGACGGACCTGTTCTTCCGCCCCTACACCCGCAAGATGTGGGCGCTCGACCTGGAGGACCTGGACGCCGCCGTGGTCAAGCGCATCCCGCTGCGCGACGACGACGAGGACCGCTATTTCCCGAACGACCGCCATCAGTACCTGGTGCAGGACGGCTACACGGCGCTGTTCGAGCGGCTGCTGGAGCATGAGCGCATCCAGGTGACTCTGGGCCAGGGCTTCGAGCGGGAGATGCTGGGCGGGTTCGACGCCTGCTTCAACTCCATGCCGATCGACGTGTTCTTCGACGACGCGTTCGGCCCGCTGCCCTACCGCTCCATCCGCTTCCACCACCGCAGCGAGCCGGACGGCTACGGCCGTGGCCATGCCTCCGTCACCAACTTCACCGACGCCGGGCCGTACACGCGCGAGACCGACTGGTCGCGGCTGCCAGGCCATCGCGTGACCGAGAGCGGGCGCAAGACGGTGACGCTGGAGGAGCCGTGCGACTACGCCGACAACGGCCATGAGCGCTACTACCCGGTGAAGGCCAGCGACGGCCGCTACGAGGCGATCTACACGCGATACAAGGAGCTGGCCGAGCGGACCGGCGCCTGCCACTTCATCGGGCGCTGCGGGACGTACAAGTACCTCGACATGCACCAGGTCATCAACCAGTCCCGCGCCGGGGCGCAGCGATGGCTGGCCCAAGCTGGCTGACAAGGCCCGACCCAAGGCGGAACCGCGGAGAGGACAGCGTGTTCACGCCACCATGCAGGGTGCGGATCGTGTCAACGGGGAGCTGGAAGTCGGCTTCGACAAGTCCTTCGAGCAGAAATGGGTGTGGGCGGAGCGGGTCGGACGCTTGGTGATGGTGGTGTTCGTGGCCGCGGGACTGGCCGGACTCATGGGGCATGGCGCTTACAGCCACCAGACCGCCCAGAGCGCCGCGTCCGCCCTGGCCGTCGATTTCGAGCTGGTCGCCCGTTCCCAGAGCAACACGCAGATCACCTTCCATCTCGACAACCCGACCGCTGCGCCGACACTTGATCTTTTCATCGGCGCCAACACGGTCGAGCCGATGGGCTTGAAGGCCATGGCGCCGCAGCCGGTGAGCACGAAGCTGGTGCAAGACGGGCTGGTGATGACCGTGGCCGTTCCCTCGGGCACCCGCAATGCCGAGTTCCGGCTGATGCTCGAACCGAGCGCCCCCGGCGAGCATGAGCTGGAAGCCCGCCTCGACGGCCACGCCATGCTGCGCTGGACCCAGTTCGTCGCGCCATGACCACGCCCGCGCGAGCACCGCATCCATGAGCGTCATCATCCGGGCGGCGCTCACCTACCTGGTGCTGCTGTTCGCGGTCAGGCTCATCGGCCGGCGCATGGCCAGCATGATGGCGCCGTTCGACATCGTGGTGCTGTTCCTGTTCGGCGGCGCGCTGATGGCGGCCGTGCTGGGGGACGACCACTCCATGGTGGCGGCCGTCAGCGTCGTGTTCTCCATCGGGCTCATGCACGTGATGGTCACGACCTTGAAAAGCTGGTCCCCTCGGTTCGGCCGCCTGGTCGATGGCACCCCCATCATCGTCTATGAGCAGGGCGAGTGGCGTCAGGATCGGATGCGCGCGCTGCGCATGCTGGAGAGCGACGTGATGGCGGCGGTGCGGCAGAAAGGCCTGATGCGGCTGGAGCAGGTGCGCTACGCCATCGTGGAACGCGACGGCAAGGTGTCCATCATCCCGGAAGGCGACGGGTGAGCGCCACCCTGCAGACCGACATCCCCGCCCGCTTGGATCGCCTGCCCTGGAGCGGCTTCCACATCCTGGTGGTGGCGGCCCTCGGCATCACCTGGATCCTGGACGGGCTCGAGGTCACCATCATGGGCTCGCTCGGCCCCGCCCTACAGGACAAGCGGACGCTCGGGCTGACGGCGCAGGACGTGGGCACGTTGGCGTCGTTCTATGTCATCGGCGCCGTCGCGGGCGCGCTGGGCTTCGGTTGGCTGACGGACCGGCTCGGCCGCAAGCGCATCTTCTACTTCACGCTCGGCACCTACGTCGCGGGCGTGCTGCTGTCGGCCTGCTCGTGGAGTTTCTGGAGCTTCGCCGCCTTCCGCGTCATCACCGGGCTCGGCATCGGCGGCGAGTACGCCGCGATCAACTCCGCCATCGACGAGCTGATGCCGGCCCGGCTGCGCGGGCGCATCGACGTCATGGTGAATGGCAGCTACTGGTTTGGGGCAGCCATGGGTGCGGCAGCCTCCATCCCGCTGCTTTCCGGCGTCATCGTGCCGCTTGATTGGGGCTGGCGGCTCGGCTTCGCCGTCGGCGGCGTGCTGGGGGCCGGCGTGCTGTTCCTTCGCCACAAGCTGCCGGAAAGCCCGCGCTGGCTGGTGACGCACGGCAAGCCCGAGCTGGCCCAGCAAACCATGGCCGAGATCGAGACGCGGGTGAGCCATGGCGGCGGCACGCTGGCTCCCGCGCAGGGCAGCCTGACCATCCATCCCCGCAAGAGCTTCGGCTTCGGTCTCATCTTCGCCGCCATGGTCGGTCGCCGCTACCGTGGCCGGTCCATGCTCGCGCTGACGCTGATGGTGGGGCAGGCGTTCCTGTTCAACGCGGTGTTCTTCACCTACGGCCTCGTGCTGCAGCGTTACGAGCACGTGCCGGACGCCTCCGTCGGGCTCTACATCCTGCCGCTCTGCGCCGGCAACTTCATCGGCCCCATGGTGCTGGGCCACTTCTTCGACACGATCGGGCGCAAGAAGATGATCGCGGGCACCTATGCCCTGTCCGGCGTGCTGCTGATGGCCGTGGCCGTGCTGTTCGGCCTGGGCCTGCTGACGGCGACCACGCAGACGCTGTGCTGGGTCGTGGTGTTCTTCTTCGCCTCCGCCGCCGCGTCGTCCGCCTATCTCACCTCCAGCGAGATATTCCCGCTCGAAACCCGTGCCTTGGCCATTGCCGTGTTCTTCGCGCTGGGCACGCTGATCGGCGGCGCGGCGGCGCCGTTCCTGTTCGGATGGCTGATCGCCGCCGGGTCGGCCTGGGCGCTGTCAGCCGGGTATGGCGTGGCGGGGCTGCTCATGCTGGCTGGAGCAGGAATGGAGATCTGGCTGGGGATCGACGCGGAGGGCAAGTCCCTGGAAGACATCGCCGAGCCGCTCTCGGCGTGAGCGGCACGGCTTCGTCCTTCCAGCGGCCGTTCCCCAGCGCCAATGCCGTGCGGCTGCATGGCGGATGCGCCGTTCAACCGGCCGCCACCCGGCTGGGTGCACTCACCGACGCAACCCGCGCTATGGCCGCCCTAGCCATACTCCATCCATTGCAGCCCGTAGTACATGCCGAAGAACCCGGTCAGGGACGCCAGGTAGAGGGCCGAGACCATGGCGGCGTTGGCCGTCGCCCCCCGCTCCGGCTGCCGTAGCAGGCCCTGCAGCGGTGAGCCGCCCCGCAAGCACACGACGGCCAGGATGGCGATGATCGGTATGTGCCCGACCGCGTCCAGATGGCCGAACTCAGGGATCGCAGCGAGGAAAATAGCGGCATACCCGGCAGCGCCGAAACGCACCAGGCCTCGGCCGGTGACGACGTAGAAGGCCAGCGTGAACTCCACGAAGCCTGCCACCACGACGACAAATGGCCACGGGAAGCCGAACGCCAGGTCAGGATGCTTGGCCACGACATCCAGCGTCCACAGCGGATAGACGAATTTTTCCACGGCCGTCCACATCAGGCCGAAGGCCAAGCCGCCCGACAGCAGGGGCACGCGCCACCTGAGCGCGCCCGGCGTGCCAGCCCAGGTGAGCGCCAGGTAAGCCGCCATGCCGGGAAAAAACACGTAGTCGGTCATGTGGAAGAGACCGAACTGCGTGATCCCGTAGCCGTAGAGGACGGCGATCCCGGCAGCAGCGAGCAGGCAGCCGCCCCGCCATCCGACCGAAACCGCGATTGCGAACTGCAAGGCCCCCATCCACCAGATGCTGGCCATCAACTCGGGCGTCAGGATCGCGCTGCCGCGCTCCCACAGCACCACGGCGCCCTTGTCCCAGAGCAGCAGGAAGTAGGCGCCGGTCGCGAGCCGGACCAGCTTTTCCTCCGTGCCTGCGTGCAGGGCGCCGCTCGACGCCAGCCGTGGCCAGCGCCGGGCGACGCTGCCGTCCACCAGGAATCCCACGAAGACCATCAGTAGGAAGCCGCAGCAGACAAGGCCGAACAACGGCGTCAGCACGTTGCCCAAGGCATCCGGCGCCTGCGTGACATCGGCCACCGAGCAGAACCATTTGACGTGAGCCAGCGCCCGGACGGGGGCAAGCCCGGCGGCGGCCATGGCAATGGCCCAGGCAACTTGCGTTCCCTGCGGCCGGAGCGTCGCGTCCTGCCGCATTGGCACCTGCACCTTGTTCTTGCTTCATAACCGATACGGTGCCGGTGGACAGCGGATGCCGCGGCGTGTTCACACGCCCGTGTCGAGCGTTCGCTTCACGGCTGGACAGGCACGGCTGCTCCCGTTAGGACACCAGCCTGGCCGCAGGGCCGGGCGCGTAGCTCAGCGGTAGAGCATTCGCTTCACACGCGAAGGGTCACAGGTTCAATCCCTGTCGCGCCCACCACCCTCTAGCAGGCTGCGGAAAAACACCAAGCAATTCAGGTGGGGGGGCGGGGCCCCCCCCCCCCCCCCGCCCCCCCGGGACGTAGCTACGGGAACGCCGTGCCGTGGGGCAGGACCAACGCGTCCCGTTGGTCGGCGACGAGCGGCGGCGCGAGCGGCGCGCCGGGAGGCGCGTGCAGCA
>CAXTTH010000071.1:0-2502 GCA_964247035.1 uncultured Acetobacteraceae bacterium | reverse complement strand
CTGCCCCGAACCCCGCCAGAGGACGAAGTCCTCTGGACACCTGGTATGAGGGGTCAAAGGGACTCGTTCCCTTGCGGGTGCAGGGCAGAGCCCTGCAAAGCAGGCGACCGGAGTTTTTCAGTGGCCTGCTAGCTCGCAGAGCCGAGCACTCCCGGCAGCATTCCCGGCCGGCCGAACAGCCATCCCTGGCCGAACTCAACGCCCAAATCCCGCATCATCTGGGCCTCCTCTTCCGTCTCGATGGTCTCTGCGATGACCTTGGCGCCGACGAAGTTCGCCAGCTCGATCATCGAGAGCAGGAAGCCGTGCTCCCGCGCGTTGCGCAGCGCGCCGCGGACGTAGGCGCCTTCGAGCTTCACGTAATCGACCCGGAACTCCCGCAGGTAACGGAACGCCGCGGACCCTGCGCCGAAATCGTCGATGCACACCGGCACCTGCAACGTGCGCAGCTCCCCGATCATGCTGGACGCGCTCGCCACGTCCACGATGTCGGCCGTCTCCGTAAGCTCGATCAGCAGCCGGCCAGGCGTCCTCATCGTGCGGACGAGTTCCATCACCCGGTCCCGGAACGTGGGGCTCTGCATGGACAGCCCCGAGACGTTGACGGCCACGGACGCGGCAGGCGAGGCCGCAAGCGCCTCGGCCGCATGTTGCATCACCGCCCAGTCCAGTTCCTCGGACAGCCCGACCGCCTCGGCGAAGGTCACGAAGTCCTGTGTCGTCTGGATTTCGCTGCCCGGGGCGAAGATCGGGCGCAGCAAGGCCTCGTAATGGTGGATCGACCCATCATCCAGGCCCACCACCGGCTGGAACGCCAGTCGGAAGCGGCCCTCTCCCAGCATGTTGCGCACCGTGCGCGCCCGCATCTGCGCGCCTGCGATGAACTCGGCCAGTCCGGTGTTGAAACCGGCGTCCTCCGTGGCGTCCGTGCCGCCATCGGCGAAGCGGGCCAGGGCGAAGCGCAACGCCCGCGCAGCTTGCGTCCCGGTCAGGCCCTCGCGGTCCAGGCCGATGCTGGCGCTCTGCACCTTGGTCTGCGCCGTCGCCGGGTGGTTGCGAAGCAGGTGCTCCAGCTCTGCGACGACAGTGCCCAGGTCCGGCGGCGCGTCCGCCAGCACGCCGAAGCGGCCGCATGAGATCTCCTTGGCAACGCTGCCGGGACCGCCGAGCCGGGCCAGCACCTCCATGATCTCCGCCTGCAAGGGACGCTGCGCCTCAAGCGGCAACTTGTCTTGCACGTGGGACCACCCTGCAAGCTCGAGCAGCCCGACCGATCCGCCATCATCCGCGTTGAGCCTTTCCTCCGCCAGTTGGCCGAACGAGCCCGCGGGCGTTGCCGCCAGCCCGGGGCCGGGCAAGGCCGGCAACCGCCCGATGGTGAGGCACAGCCGCCCCGGCGAGGACGGCATGGCCAGCCCGGACACCACGACGGGCGTGCCTGGCGCATCGGAGAGCCGCAGCACGAGCGGCGCCAGGCGGCCGCGCATGGCGGTGGTGGACAACGCCAAGTCCAGCGCCGGCCTGTCCGCCCCGCTGAACAGGCGGTGGACCAGCTGCCCGCTGAAATGCTCTGGCGGCACGCCGAACCGCACCTTGAAGGCGCCGGCCGCGAAGCCGATGACGCCATCCTCGGCAACCTCCACCAGCAGATCCGCCGCGGCAAAGGCGAACGCCAGGAACCGATCCTTCTGGCTTGGGCGAAGCAGGGGCGGGGAAGTGGCGAGCAGCGCGGACATGCGGGATGCCTTGTTGACGATGCACCCTGGCCCCTGCCGGTTAAGCGGTGGTGTAGAGACGCCGGGTTTGCCCCGCCTCCCAGCCATGCGAAGGTGCCGCCAACGCCCGAGGAGCCTGACCGATGCAGTTGCGCGGACTTCACCACCTGACTGCGATCTCGGCCGATGCCCGGGGCAACCACGCGTTCTACACCGGCGTGATGGGCATGCGCCTGGTCAAGAAGACGGTGAACCAGGACGACACCTCAGCCTATCACCTGTTCTATGCTGACGCGGAAGGCCGCCCGGGCACGGACCTTACCTTCTTCGACTGGCCTACGGCGCCCGAACGGCGCGGCACTGGCAGCGTCGTGCGCACTGGGCTGCGCGTGGCCGGGGCGCAGTCCCTGGATTGGTGGCGCTCCTACCTGGCGGACAAGGGCGTGGCGTGCGCGCCCGTGACTGAGGACGGACGCGACGGCTTGGCGCTGGAAGACCCGGAGGGCCAGCGCCTGCTGCTGATCGACGATGGCGGCCATGGCGACGCGCGGCCATGGTCCGCCAGCCCCGTGCCGCCGGCCCATCAAATCCGCGGCTTGGGCCCGGTGACGATGAGCGTGCGCGACATCGCGGCAACCGAGGCGTTCCTCACGGGCGTGATGGGCATGGCGCAGTCCCGCGCCTTCCGCGCCGCGGATGGCTGCGAAACGGTCGTGTTCGCCATGGGCGAGGGCGGGCTGGCGGCCGAGCTGCACGTGCGGGTGGAGGTCGCGCTGGGCGCCGCCCG
>CAXTTH010000070.1:0-8512 GCA_964247035.1 uncultured Acetobacteraceae bacterium | reverse complement strand
GGACGGCAGTCTGGCGCCGCCGCGTGGCCAGCGCCTGGTCAAGCTGGCGGACGCGCTGGCGACCTCGGTGTCCTACCTGGTCGGCCTGGAGCCGGACTCGCCGGTGCCGGAGGAGTACCTGGCGGAGGACCAGGGCAGCCTGGGGCTGCTGGCCGGCGACGAGGAGGCGGTGCTGCGGGCCTACCGGCGGCTGGACGTGTCCTGCCGCGCGGCGCTGCTCCAGGTGGTGCTGAAGATGACGCCGGAGCCGGAGGCGTTCGAGAAGAAGCCGCGCCGCTGAGCCCTGGAGCGTTTGGTCGGATGCTGCTTTAGCAGGCTGCTGCCCTGCACCCGAAAGGGGCCAACTCTCGCAAGCGGGGCATCCCCTTGTATCTCTCTATTGGCTCTTCCGGCTAGATTTTGCCGGTCGGGTACGCCGAGGAGCCCGTTGTTCCCTGGGGTGATTGAGCCCGCGGTTAAGCGCGGCGCCCTCTGCGCCGCTTTGTCTGTGAACCCGAACACTCGCAAGGGACGGGGCAACCTGATCCCGCATCTGCAAGGACGGGCCATGGACCAGACCAACCAAGCACACGTCAGCTTCGTCGGCATCGATGTCGCCAAGCAACACCTTGACGTGCATATCCGACCTGGCGGCCAGGCATTCACCACCACACGCGATGCGCCCGGCTTGGACGATCTTGTCAAGCAGCTGCAGGCACTCAGGCCTGGGTTGATCGTGCTTGAGGCGACCGGCGGCTATGAAGCCGTGGTGAGCGCAACCCTGGGGGGCGCCGGGCTGCCCGTGCTGGTGGTCAACCCGCACCAAATCCGCGACTTCGCCCGTGCGTGTGGGCAGTTGGCCAAAACCGATAGCCTCGATGCCGCATCATCGCGCTGTTTGCCGATCGCGTCCGACCCGAGTTGCGGCCCCTGCCGGACGAGGCGACGCGCCAGCTTGACGAGCTGACCGCACGACGGCGCCAGATCGTCGAGATGATCACCGCAGAGGGCCACAGACGCCAGCAGGCCAGCCACAAACGGGTGCAGAAGCGTCTGGATGCGCACACCGCCTGGCTGCGGAAAGAACTCAGCAGCATCGACACCGACATCGACACCGCCGTGCGCAAAAGCGCGCTGTGGCAGCATCAGGAAGCGCTGCTGATGTCTGTGCCGGACGTGGGCAAGACAGTGGCCCGCACCCGGCTGGCCGATCTGCCCGAACTCGGCCAGTGGGACCAGCGCTCGTTGGCAGCCTTGGTCGGCATGGCCCCCATGAACCACGACAGCGGCAGGCGCCGAGGGGCACGCCGTATCCGCGGCGGCCGCACCACTGTCCGCGGCGTGCCCTGCATGGCCGCCTGGGTTGGCACCCGGTTCAACCCAGTGCTCAAGACGTTCTACCAACGACTGCTCGCCGCAGGAAAACCCCGCAAAGTCGCGCTCGTCGCCTGCATGCAAAAACCTCTCACCGTCCTCAACGCCATCATCCGCACCAGCACAAAGTGGGAAACAGCTTGACCCGCAAGACAGTCGCTTCACCCCTGATGCTGTAACCAGGTGTTCAGAGGACCTTGTTCTCTGGCGGGGTCCGGGACAGAGCCCTGACTTTTACTTCCCGAGCGTGAACGGCGACGTGAACCGTGCCACGTTGGCCTTGGTAATCAGGACGCAGTTGAACAGCTGCTTCTCGCTCGCTGCCCCGGTCTTGCCGGTTTTGAGGAACGAGTCCGCTTCATCCACCGCCTTGGCCGAGAACACGGCGACCGGCTGCAGCACGGTGTAGGCCAGCTCACCCGCCTTGATCGCCGTCACGGCGTCCGGCGAGCCGTCGAAGCCGCCGACCTTGATGCCCGACAGCTTGCCCGCCTCCTTCAGCGCCGCGATCGCGCCAAGCGCCATCTCGTCGTTGCCGCTGATCACGCCGATGATGTCGGGATGCGCCTGCAACAGGTTCTGCATCTTGTCATGGCCCTGCGTCCGGTCCCAGCTCGCCACCTGCGACCCGGCCTTGACCAGCCCGGAGTACTGCGTGAGCACGCTCTCGAAGCCGTTGGACCGCGTCGCGGCGTTGTTGTCCGAAGGGGCGCCCAGCAGCTCGACGTAGTTGCCCTTCTGCCCGACGTCCTTGACCCATTGCTGCGCCCCGAGTGCGGCGCCCTGCGCGTTGTTGGACACAAGCTGCGCCTTGGCCAGGCCGTCCTGGTTGATCTCGGCGTTGACCAGGAACACGGGGATGTTGGCGGCAATGGCTTTCTTGACCGCGCCCACCGAGCCGCTGGCGTTCGCCGGGTCGAGGATGATCGCCACCGACCGGTTGGTGATCGCCGTGTCGATCAGGTTGCTCTCGGTGTTCGTGTCGCCCTTCGACGCGCCGACGTTCGCCTTGTAGCCGAGCTTCTGCGCCTCCGCGGCGGCTACGTTGCCCTCCGTGAGCCAATAGGGGTTCGACGGGTCGTTGACGATGATCGTCATGAGCCCGCCCTCCGCGGCGGCGGCCGGAGTGGCAACTCCTTCCAGCACCGGAGCGACGAGGGCAAGGGCGGCGAGCGTGTGGAACAGTTTTCTCCGAAGCACGGCTTTTTCCTTTCAAGGCGCAGCGTTGCAGATGAGCGCAGGCTCACGGCGTCGATCCGGACGACCGTTCCTAGCCCGCCTTGGAGGCGAGCGTCGGATGGGTGGCCGCGGCCGGGCTCTTGGGGCGGCGGCGATACTGAATGGCGTTCAGCAGCACCGCGAGCACGATCACCGCGCCGGTGAACACCGTCTGCCAGTAGGATGAGATGCCGATGATCACCAGCCCGTCGGACAGGAAGCCGATGACGAATGCCCCGAGCAGGGTGCCCCGCACGGTGCCGCGCCCGCCGGTCAGCGCGGCGCCGCCGATCACCACGGCCGCGATGGCCGTCAGCTCGTAGGACGTGCCCGCCGTAGGCCCGGCCGAAGTCAGTTGGGAGGACAGGATGAGCCCGGCCGCGGCAGCGCAGATGCCGGACAGCACGTATACCGACACCTGCACCGGCTTCACCGGAACCCCGGACAGCTCCGCCGCCCGCTCGTTGCCGCCGGACGCATACAGCCAGCGGCCGAACGCGGTTCGGCTCAGCACCAGGTTGCCGGCCAGTGCCATCACGGCCAGCACCACCACGCCGATCGGGATGCCGAGCAGGTGGTTGAAGCCGAGCCAGTTGTAGCCGGTGTTGCCAAGCTCCGGCTTGCCGCCCAAATCGTTGTAGGTCAGCCCGTTGGTGATCAGCAGCGCCGCGCCGCGCGCCACGTACATGACGCCCAGGGTGGCAACGAACGCCGGCACCTTGAAACGCGCGACCAGCACGCCGTTGACCAGGCCCACGCAGCCGCCCAGCGCGCAGGTCAGCACCACCACGGCCCACACCGGCGGATACAGGATCACCCCAAGCGTGCTCAGCGTGACGCCTTGCATCAGGAACCCGGCCATCACGCCGCACAGCCCCAGCGTCGATCCCACCGACAAGTCGATGCCGCCGTTCAGGATGACGAGCAGCATCCCGACCGCAAGGATGCCGAAGATGGCGACATGGGACGCCATCGTCAGGAAGTTGCCGAGTGAGAGGTAATACGGCGACAGCACCGAGAACACGGCGATGATGACCACGAGCGCCAGGAAGGCGCGGCCTTCCAGCAGCAGCCGGCCCAGCTCGAGATCGCCGGAAAGCAGACGCGAGGCCGTGGGCTTGGAGGACATCGTGCCTGTCATGATGGGGGGCTCTGGTTGCAGGGTGTCAGCTCACGACGGCTTCGCCCGAAGCCGCCATGATCTCCTCTTTCGAGACGCCGGGTCCGAACTGCGCCGATATCCGGCCCTTGCGCATCACCACGATGCGGTGGGCGATGCTTAGGCATTCCTGCACTTCCGAGGTCGTGAACACGACGGCGAGTCCCCGGGCGGCCCGCTCGCTCAGCAGCCGGAACACCTCGGCCTTGGCGCCGACGTCGATGCCGCGGCTCGGCTCGTCCAGCAGGATCACCTTCGGGTCCGTCGCCAGCATCTTGCCGATCACCACCTTCTGCTGGTTGCCGCCGGACAGCGAGCCGATCGGCGCGTGGCCGCCCGCGGCCTTGATGTGGACGGACTGGATCGACGCCTCCACCAGCGCGCGCTCCCGCGGCCGGGAGGTCAGCACCCGCCTGGCGAACGCGCCGATGCTCGCCAGCGACAGGTTCTCGCCCACGCACATCGTCTGGACCAGGCCGTCGCGCTGGCGGTCCTCCGGCACCAGCACGAGTCCCCTGGCGATGCGCCCGGCGATGCTCAGCCCGGCCACCGGCCGGCCCTCCAGCAGCACCTGCCCCGCCATCATCGGCACCCGCCCGGCGACCGCCTCCAGCAGCTCGGTACGCCCGGCGCCCATCAGCCCGTAGATGCAGACGATCTCGCCCGCGCGCACGTCGAGCGACAGCCGATCGACCGCCAGGCTGCCGGAGCGCGCCGGGTCCGCCACGCACGCGTCGCTGACCGACAGCGCCACGCTCCCGAAGGCGTAGCCTGCGGGCGGCGAGCCGCGGTCGAAATGGTCGCCCACCATGTTGTGGACGATCCATTGCAGGTCGATGTCCTTCGCCTCCGCCGTCGCTGTGATGGCGCCGTCGCGCAGCACCACCGCGTGATCGGTGATCTGCAACGCCTCCTCCAGGTGGTGCGAGATGTACACGATCGACACGCCGCGCCCGGTCAGGTCGCGGATCACCCGGAACAGCACCTCGACCTCCGTGGCGCTCAACGCCGAGGTCGGCTCGTCCATGATCAGGATGCGCGCATCGACCGACAGCGCGCGGGCGATCTCGACGATCTGCTGCTGCCCGAGGCGCAAATCCTCCACCAGGGTCATCGGGTCGATGTCCTCTTCGAGGTCGGCCATCAGCGCCTTGGCCTGCCGCGCCTCCTCCTCGAAATCGACCCCCGTGGCGCGCCGCAGCTCCCGGCCGAGGAAGATGTTGTCGCGCACGCTCAGGTTGGGCGCCAGGCTCAGCTCCTGGTGGATGATCGAGATGCCATGGTCCCGCGCATCCACCGTGGACGAGAAGGCGACCCGGCGGCCATCAAGGCTGATCTCCCCCGAGGTCAGGCTCACCACCCCGGACAGGATCTTCATCAAGGTCGATTTGCCCGCGCCGTTCTCGCCGAACAGCGTCGTGACCTTGCCGCGGTGGATGTCGAAGTTCACGCCCTTCAGCGCATGGGTGCTGCCGTAGGATTTGACTATGTTACGCGCCGAGAGCACGGCATCGGCCGTCACGCTCATCGCACGTCGAGCCTTACCGGCGTCACCACCCAATCGTCAGTGTCGGTCAGCTCGAACACGCCCACCACCGAGATGGTCTTGCCCGTCAAGTCGCCAGCTGCGACCTTGGACATGACCTCGCGCTTCATCTCCGCGTTCAGCGCGGAAGCTGCGTTCTGGTAGTCGATCTGGTTCTTGAACTGCCCGAAGCTGACCAGCCCCGTGGCGTCCCGCAGGTCGGTGCCGTTGATCGCCGGCCCCGTCTGCACGCTCACGTGCACCGCTTCCGGCACCCCGGCGATGCTGACGTCGTAGATGCCGGAATCCTGCTTGCCGGCTTGCCCGGTGAACCTGACCGACATCTCCGGACCGGCATCCGCCGTCACGCCGTACTGCGCCTCGGCCGCTGCCTGGTCCTGCCGTAGCGCGGCGGCCAGCACGCCAGCCTCCACCGCGCGCTTCTCCACGGTGGCCTGCACCTTGGGAAACTCGGATTGGCCCCACTTCGCCGCGGAGAACACGTCGGACTGCACATCCGCCGGCGAGCCGATCCTGACAACCTTGGTGTCGAGCGCCATCGCGGCGACCACGGCCAAGGCAATGCCCGACACCAGGGCCAGCCGGGCGCTCGGCTTGAAGGCCGCCCCGCCGCTCACTCCGGCACGAGGACGATCTTGATGGAGCCATCGCCCTTCTTCATCATGTCGAAGCCGCGCTTGAACTCAGCCAGCGGCATGACGGTCGTCACCACGCCTTCCGTCGGCAGCCGTCCATCCGCGATCGCCGCCGTGGTGAACGGGTAGCAGTACGGGCCGAGATGCGCGCCGTACAGGTCGAGCTGCTTGCGGTCGCTGATGATGCTCCAATCGGCCGTGACCTCCTGGCCGAACACGCTGAACTCCACGAAGCGCCCCAGCTTGCGGATCATGTTCAGCCCCTGCACCACGCTGGACGGGTGCCCGGTCGCCTCGATGTACACGTCGCAGCCATAGCCCTCCGTCATGTCCTTGACCGCCTGCACCACGTCCTCCTTGGCCGGGTTCATGACGATGTCGGCGCCGAAGCGCTTGGCCAGTTCCAGCCGCTCCGGCTTGGTGTCCAGCACCACCAGCTTGGACGGGTTCTTCAGCCGCGCTGCCCCCACCATGCCGAGGCCCAGCGGCCCGGCGCCGGCCAGCACCACCACGTCGTCAAGCTGGATCAGCCCGCGGTTCACTGCATGGACCGAGCAGGCGTAGGGCTCGATCAGGATCGCCTTTTCCATCTCTAGATTTTGCGGCACCTTGTGGGTGCGCGACTCCTTGGGAAAGCGCATGTACTTCGCCATGCCGCCGTTCACGTTGCTCTGGAAGCCGTACACGTCGTGGCGCTCGCACATCCAGTACTCGCCGCGCCCGCAGTAGCGGCATTGCTCGCACGGCACGATCTGCTCCGAGATCAGCCGGTCGCCCACCTTGTACTGCCCCTTGCGCGCGACGTTCTCGCCGATCTCCACCGCATGGCCGATGAACTCGTGACCTGGGATCATCGGCGGCTTGACGTAGCGCGCCTGGCCGCGGCCATCGCCCCAGAACGACGGCGCGCCCTCGAACGCCTTGATGTCCCCGGCGCAGATGCCGCACGCCTCCACCGCGATGATGATGTCGTCCGGCCCGGCGCGCGGCACATCGACCGTCTCCAGCCGATAGTCGCCGGGCGCGTAGGCGACCACGGCCGTCATGGTCGCCGGCAGCTCGTTGGGGCGGGATGCCACGGTGGCGGCCTCGCTCATGGCGCAACTCCTTCCTTGTCGTGCAGCAACTTGGTCAAGCCGTCGGCCAGCGTCCCCAGCAGCAGGCAGCAGGACGCTGCCCCCGCATCCAGCGTGCCGCGCGAGCGTTCGCCGAGCCTGCTGGCGCGCCCGATCCGGGCCACCATGTCGCGGGTGGATTCCAGCCCCGCCTCTGCGGCCTGCTTCATCGCGGCCAGGCACGCGGCGAACGGCTCGCCCGCTTCCTGCGCCGCCTCGAACGCCGCGGCGGCTGGCGCCAGCACGTCGATCAGCGTCTTGTCGCCGGGTTTGGCGCCGCCTAAGTCCGTCACCGCCGCATGGCCGGTCCGCAGCATGGCGGCGAACACGCCAGCATCGATCCGCGCCGCCCCCTCCAGCGCCCCGGCCATCTCGGTGAAGCACGACCCGTACAGCGGCCCCATGGAGCCGCCGATGTCGCTCAGCAGCGTGTCCCCCAGCGTCGCCAGCCCGTGCGCCAGCCCGAACGGCCCGCCCGCCCGCAGCCGGTCGGCCGCCAGCCGGAAGCCCTTGCCCATGTTGATGCCGTGGTCGCCGTCGCCGATCTTGCCGTCGATCTCGCTGAGGAATGCCTGCTCCCGCACCACCGCGACCGCCATGTCCAGCACCACCGGGCCTGCGTCCCGCTCGCTCACCGACGCCACGGCTAGGCTCCCGCCACGGTGAGCCCGAGGGAGTGCGCCGGCGCCGCCAGCAGCCGGTCCAGCTCCGCATCCAGCCGGGTCACGGTCAGCGAGACGCCCATCATCTCCAGCGAGGTGAAGTAGTTGCCGACGAAGCGGCGGCGCGGCGTGATGCCGCGGGCGCGCAGCAGCTCGTCCACGTGGCCGTAGAGCAGGTACAGCTCCATCACCGGGGTGGCGCCCAGGCCGGAGACCAGCACCGCCACGTCGTCGCCGGGGCCGAACGGCAGGTCGGCCACGATGCGCTCCACCATGTTGGCGGCCATGGCGGCGGCCGGTGCGGTGGGCATTACGACCAAGCCGGGTTCGCCGTGGTGGCCGATGCCGACCTCCATCTCGCCGTCCTTGATGGTGAAGTTCGGCTTGCCCGCGGCGGGGATGGTGCAGGCGGACAGGCCGATGCCGACCGAGCGGGTCTGGTCGATGGCGTGCTGCGCGGCGGCGATCACCTCCGCCAAGCTGCCGCCCTCCGCCGCCCGCGCGCCGCCCGCCTTCCACATGATGATCTCGCCGGCCACGCCGCGGCGTCGGTCGCGCTCATGGGCGCCGGCGGAGGCCACGTCGTCGTTGGCCACCACCGTCTCCACGGTGATGCCGTCCTTGGCCGCCAGCTTGACCGCCATCTTCACGTTCATGTTGTCGCCGGCGTAGTTGCCGTACAGGCAGGCCACGCCCGCGCCGCCATTGGCCGCCTGGAACGCGGCGTGGAAGCTCTTGGCGGTGGGGGAGGCGAAGATCTCGCCGATCGCCACGGCATCCAGCAGGCCCGGCCCGACATAGCCGAGGAACGCCGGCTCGTGCCC
>CAXTTH010000069.1:0-8648 GCA_964247035.1 uncultured Acetobacteraceae bacterium | reverse complement strand
GACCCGGCGGCCGCAGCTGCGCCACGGCGCCGACGCGGCCAAGCCGGCGCCGGACGGGACGGAGGGGCAGGCGGCCGCGCAAGCGCGCCAGGAACATGCAGCGTTCAACAAGGCTGCGCAGCAGATACGCGAGGAAGTGGCGAAGGACCCTGGCCTGGCCGACCTTGCCCGCCAACTGGCCGTGGACATCACGCCCGAAGGCCTGCGCATCCAGATCCTGGACGAAGACAAGCAGGCCATGTTCGCCAACGGCTCCTCCGTGCCCAACGACCGCGCCCGGGCGCTGCTGACCAAGATCGCGCCCGTGCTGATGAAGCTACCCGAACAGCTTTCCGTGACAGGGCACACCGACGCATCGCCTTACCGCGGCGGTGACCGGTCCAACTGGGAGCTGTCGGCCGACCGGGCCAATGCGACGCGCCGGCTGCTGGCTGAGGCCGGCATCCCGGAAGCCCGGGTGCAAAGCGTGAGCGGGCAGGCGGACCGGGATTTGCTGCTGCCGGCCGATCCGCTGGCCGCCGCCAACCGCCGCATAGCCATCGTGGTGCTGCGCCAGGCTCCGCCCCGCAAGGCCGGGTGACCCGGCGATGCTGACCATCGGCGGCCTCGTTTTCCTGCTCGCCTGTGTGTTCGGCAGCTACGTCATGTCCGGCGGCAGCCTGGAGCCCCTGATCGAGGCCATGCCGTTCGAGCTGCTGACCATTGGCGGAGCGGCGATCGGCACGTTCGTCATGTCCAACTCTATGCATGACCTGAAGCACACGCTGGGTGCGTTCAAGAAGGTGCTGAAGGGCGCCAGCTTCCACAAGTCCGACTACGTCGAGATGCTGAGCCTGCTGTATTATTTCACGCGCCTTGCTTCATCGAAGGGCCCGATGGCGTTGGAGGCGCATATCGAGAAGCCGTCCGAAAGCGCTGCCTTCCAGAAATACCCCAAGATACTTGCCAACCGTCACGCGACCGACTTGATCTGCGACTATCTCCGGATGGTCGGCATGAACGCCGACGATCCGCACCAGATCGAGGACGTGATGGCACGTGAGCTGAAGAAGACCCTGCACGAGGAACTTCACCCGAGCCACGCGATGCAGTCCATGGCCGATGCCTTGCCGGCGCTGGGCATCGTGGCGGCGGTGCTGGGCGTGATCAAGACGATGTCCCACATCAACGAGCCGCCGGCCGTGCTGGGCGCCATGATCGGCGGCGCCTTGGTCGGAACGTTCCTTGGAGTGCTGATGGCTTATGGCATGGCCGGGCCGGTGGCGGCGCGCATGAAGGGCGTCGTGGAGGAAGAAGCCAAATACTTGGAGGTGATCCGCGCTGTGCTGGTAACCCACCTGCATGGCAACGCGCCGGCCATCAGCGTGGAAACCGGCCGGAAGATGGCGCCCAACATGCACATGCCCAGCTTCCAGGAAGTCGAGACGGCAGTGCAGGCCGTTCAGATGTGACGGCTTGACGGACGGTCTATGCTGCGCCACGGGTTCAGCCATGGCGCAGCGCGATGACTTTCATGCACAGCTCGGGATCGAGTTGCTGGAGTGGCGGGATGGGTTCGCCCGCATCGCGCTCGACGTTGCTCCTAAGCACCTGAACCGGTCCAACATACTGCATGGCGGCGTGCTGCTTGCCATGCTGGACGAGGTTGGAGCGCTGTGCGGCCTGTGGTCCGGCGTGCCCGGGCAACATCGTTCGTCAGTGACTGTGGACCTGGACTGCCGATTCGTCGGGCAGTCGCGGGATGGCCGGATCTTCGCCACGGGCGAGGTGGTCAGCCATGGCCGCTCGCTGTATTTCACGCGGTCGCAAGTCGTGGACGGTGCGGGCCGCATCCTGGCTTACGGCGCCAGCAGCCATAAATGGCGCAAAGGCAGCGGTCCCGTCGATGGTGAGCCGACCACGTGAGTCCCGTGCTGAGCTGCGGCGTGGTGGTCACCGATGGATGCCGCCTGCTGATCGGCCACGCAACCCGCTCGCCGCGGTGGGACATCCCAAAAGGCCAAGCCGAACCCGGCGAGGACCCTGCGCAAGCCGCATGCCGCGAACTGATGGAAGAGACCGGACTATGCGCGTTGCCAGGAGAGCTGGCTGAGCTTGGCCATCATGCCTACCTGCCCCGGAAAACCCTTGCCCTGTTTCTTCGGCTGCTTGAGCCCATGCCTGACCCGGCGACGCTATGCTGCAACTCGACTTTCAGCATAGGGGGGCGTGCCGTGCCTGAGTTCGACCGCTTTGCCTGCCCAGCTTGGGCGGAGGCGCTGCCGAAGGTGGGCAAGTCTCTCAGGGCCGTGCTCGAACCGATCGCGCAAGAGCGCCGCTGGACATGACAGGTCAGCTCGGCCGGTAGTTCAGCCGCGACGAGAGCCACCTGTGCAAATCCAACTGCGCGGACTGGTCGGCCAGCAACGCGCTGGTGTTGGTCATGGCAGCCGGCGCGAGCAGGGGCTGGACGCCTGAAGCCGCTGCCTGCGCCGCGACGCCGCCGGGTCCCATCGCTTGGGCCGCAGCGCGCCGCCAGAGCGCCACCATGGCGGCTGGGGTCAGTTGCGGCAGGACGAGCGCCATGTCCAGGTCAGACGCTGCAGCCGTCGCGGACCAGGCTTTGCGCAGGCCACCATGGCCGCCGCGGCTGGCAAGCAGCTCGTCGGCAGTCGGCACGGCGGGAAAGGCCAGGTCTCGCTGCCGATGCCCGGCCTCGTCCAGGCTGCCGAACGAGAAAAGCGGCCACATGCTTGAGGACGCAAGCCATTGCGCCAGTTCGGCGACCTGCCGGCCATGCAGGCACAGGGCGTCCACCTGGCCCTGAGCCAGGGCTTCCACCGCCGCTTGCTCCGCCAAGCCGGGCACCGGGGTCCATTCCGCACCCAGCAGGTCCAGGGCAAGAAGGGCAGGCAAGTCTGGGCCAACAGCGTGGGAAACGGCAACACGCAGCGTCGCGCCGCTGAAGGCTTGCGATGCCGGCAAGCGGCTCACCACTAGGCCCGGCGTGATCCCAGCAAGGGCGGGGACCCAGCGTGCCAGGTCGAACTGGGCACGCGGGTCGCCGACCAGCCAAGCCATCGCGGCGCTGCCGGGCAGCAGCAGGGCAGTCCGTCCATCGGGTATCGTCAGCGCCTCGAACTGGTTGGCCGCGGTCACGCCGTCCGGGCCCCCTACGACGTCCTTGCGCACCGGGCTGCTGAGCGACAACGCATGGCCGAGGGGTGTCGCCAGCCAATCGGCCCACATGTCGATCGTGCCGCCGCCAGGCCCGCCAACCAGCAGCAAGGCATCCTCCCCCAGCGGCAACGCGGTCGGGCTTGCGGCGGCCAACGCCGTCGCTGCCACGGAGCCGACCAGTCCCCGGCGCGTGATTTTACGCATTACCGAGACATCCTCCCTGAATGCCGTTTCCAGTCCTAGCGGGAGCGCGAGCGATGTCAAACCGCGGATGGCTGGGGTTTCAGGCGTCGTATGACACCAGCGAATCGAAGGGCACGCCAAGCTTCTGCCGCCCGCCCAGGAAACTGAGTTCAATCAGCGTCGCAGCCCCTGGCACGGCGGCTCCGACTTCGTGCAGCAGAGCTATGCTGGCGGCCAGGGTGCCCCCCGTCGCCAGCAGGTCGTCCACCACCACGATACGCTGCCCGGGAGAGACGGCGTCGGCTTGGATTTCGAGTCGGTCGGCGCCGTATTCCAACGCATAGTCGTGCCCGATGACGGGGCCGGGCAGCTTGCCCGGCTTGCGCAGCATGACGAAGCCGCAGCCGAGCTTGAGCGCAAGTGGGGCGGCAAGCAGGAAGCCGCGTGACTCGACGCCAGCCAGCAGGTCCGGCTGCCAGGCTCGCACCAGATTCGCCATGCGGCCCATCGCGACTTGCCAGGCATCCGGATGTCGCAGCAGGGTGGACACGTCGTAAAACAGGATGCCAGGCTTCGGGAAGTCCGGAATGGCGGCGATGTGGTGTCTCAGGTCCACGGGCAATCCTTTTTGCTGGTGGCCTGCTGCTATAGCCGGCCGGGCGGGCTTACGCTAATTCGCGCCATGTCCAGACCTTTTGCCGCCGCCCTGATGGGGATCGCGTTCGTCATCGCCTACGTCGCCCTGGCCATCACCCTGCCGGATGTGCTGCCCAGCCATTGGGCCGTGCAGGCGGCTTACTTCCTGGTTGCCGGGGTCGTTTGGGTTTTCCCGGTGCGGTGGCTGATGCTGTGGAGCGTCCACAAGCGCTGAGGCTGCACGATGGAAGTGGTCGGAGCGAGAGGATTCGAACCTCCGGCCTCTGGCTCCCGAAGCAAGCGCTCTACCAGGCTGAGCTACGCTCCGACCGAATGCGCCGTATAGCGCCCGGCGCCACCGCCCGCAAGCTACAGCCGTGCCGAGGGCGAGCGCTCGCGCGCGGGCATGGTGACCAGCCGGCGCAAGATCGCCGGAATGTCCGGCAGCACCTCATACAGCGCCCGGGACGCGGCATCGGTGAAGCCGTCCGTCACGAAGCTGTTGAGCAGCGCCAGGAGGTCCGTCGCCCAGCCGTTGATGTTGGCGATCAGCAAGGGACGGTCGTGCAGGCCGAGCTGGCGCCAGGTGATGATCTCGATCGTCTCATCCAGCGTGCCCAAGCCGCCTGGCAACGTGACGAACGCGTCTGCATGTTCGAACATCAGGGCTTTACGCCGGTGCATGGTGTCCGTCACCAGGAGGTCGGTGACGCCTGGGTGCGCCACTTCCCGCATCCGCAGGAAGTCAGGAATGATACCGGTGACCGAGCCCCCGGCGGCCAGCGCGCCGTCCGCCACGGCGCCCATCAATCCTACCCGGCCGCCGCCGTAGATGAGCCGGATGCCGGAGGAGGCGAGGCCTCGCCCCAGCGCCTCGGCAGCGCCGCGCCAGGCCGGGTCATGCCCGACGCGGGAGCCGCAGAACACGACGACGGAGCGGATGTTGGCCGGCATGGTGCAAATCCCCGATCAGCATCACGAATGGCGCGGATACGAACCGTTGTCATGCGCTTTCCGCCCTGACGGAGCGTCAGAGACGGGTCGCCACCATCCAGGCCACGCAGGCTGCCAGGACGGCCAGCAGAAGCGCCAGCAGCGGGGACGCCATGCGTGGCTGGCGGGTGACGCCCGGCAGGCGCTTGCGGCCGGTGATCATGGGGCGCAGCAGGTTCTGCTTCTTGAGGCTGGCGTAAGCCAGGACGGCCAGGATATGCACGCCGATCAGCCCCACGAGGATGCCGAAGCTGTAGGCATGAGCCGTCGTCAGCGCCTCGCTGGCCTGCTGGCTCACCAAGTGGGCGAGTGGCCCTGGCGATGGCGGGCCTTCGGCGAACAGTCCCGTGCCGGTCTCCACGCCGAGGTCGCCGAGCAGGAGCAGCACCAGCCAGCCGCCGCTGGCACCGTGTCCCACCTGGTCGTCCGGGCCTTGCTTGGTGAGCTGGGCGAGGTCACGAGCGACCGCTGCCGGGCCGCGCACGAACTGGTTGAACCGGGACGTCTCGCTGCCGACGACGCCCCAGGCCAAGCGGAACAGCAGCAGGGCCAATGTGGCATACAGGCAGAGCAGATGCAGCGCTCCGCGGTCATGCCAGATGGAGAAGGCATCAGCGCCAACCAGTATGGGGACGGCCCAGTAGAACAGGCGCGTCGGCAAATCCCACACCCGCATGGACAATCGCAGCACCGTCTGCCGCGCACGTGGCCGCCTTGCCCCACTCATGCCTGATCCTGTCATCCGCTCGGGCAGATCGATGAAAGCCGTTGCGAACCCAGCCCAGATTGCAGCTACGACATGGTGTGGTTAACATGGTGCGGTCATGCCGTCATCCAGCCAACCCCCGTGGCTGCGCCCGGCCGTGCTCCTGGTGAGCCTGGCCCTGCTCGGTGCGGGTGGCCTTTGGGCGTTGTCTGGCCGCAAGGCTCCGCCCCCGGCTGCACCCCAGCCCAGCCCAGGCTTTGCACTGCTCGCGCCCAGCTTCGACATCGTAAGAGTGTCGCCGGATGGCAGCGCCGTCCTGGCGGGGCGCGCCGGGCCAGGCGCCACGGTCGTGGTGCGACGGAGCGGCCAAGCCATAGGGGAAGCGCAAGCTGACGCCAGCGGCTCCTGGGTCCTGACCCCAGCAGCCAAGCTGCTGCCGGGCGAGGACGAGATCACCCTGTCCAGCCGTGACCCGGCTGGCCATGAGGCTGCGGCGGATGCCCCCGTGCTGGTCGTGGTGCCGCAGGCGTCGTCACCGTTGCCCGCGGTCGCGGTGCTGCTGCCCCCGACTGCCCCGGCCCGCCTGCTGCAAGCGCCAGGCGGGCAAGCGCCGGGCCGGGCGCTGGGGCTCGGCGTCGTGGACTACGACGAGCACGGCGCCATCCGGTTCAGCGGCACCGCGCCGCCGGGAGCGCCCGTTCGGGTCTATGTGGACGATGCTTCGGTCGGCGACGCCAGGGCGGGGCAGGACGGCCACTGGACCCTGCTGCCGCCTGAGGTCGTGCCGCCCGGGATGCACCGGCTTCGGCTGGACCAGCTGACATCGGCGGGCCAAGTGGCGCGCCGGATGGAGCTGCCATTCCAGCGCGAAGCCATGCCGTCCTCTGAGCTCGCGCCGGGCCAGGTCGTGGTGCAGCCCGGACAAACCCTGTGGCGCATCGCCCGGCGCAGCTACGGCGCCGGCACTCGATACACCCTCATCTTCCTGGCCAACCGTGACCAGATCCGGGACGTGGCGCTGATCTACCCGGGGCAGGTGTTCACCCTGCCGGACGTGCCGGGGCACTGAACTTGCGGGCAGGCGTCGCAAGCGCCATAAATCGACCCTCCCATGATATCAGTGCCATGACCTTCGCGCAGACGCTTCGCGGCGTGTTCTCCCCCCCTCATCGCGCCGGCTGGCCGTTCATCGCGGCGGGCGCTGTGGCCATGGCGGCCGGGCTGGCATTCACCAGCTGGCTGTTCTGGCCGGCCCTGGCCTTCACCCTGTTCTGCCTATACTTCTTCCGCGATCCCGCGCGCACGCCGCCGCCGCGGCCCGGCGCGTTGCTCGCCGCGGCGGACGGGCGCGTGGTGGCCGTCTCGCTGGCCGTGCCGCCTGAGGAGCTCGGCCTCGGCCCTGCGCCGCGCTGGCGGGTGGCGACTTTCTTGTCCGTGCTGAACGTGCACGTGAACCGCGTTCCAGCTGATGGGGTCATCACGCGCATCGCCTACCGGCATGGCGCGTTTCTTAACGCGAGCGCGGACAAGGCCAGCGACAAGAACGAGCGCAACGCCTTGGCCATGCGCCTGCCGGACGGGCGTGAGATGGCAGTCGTTCAGATCGCCGGGCTGATCGCGCGGCGCATCTTGTGCAACGTGCGGGAAGGTGAACCGGTGCGGGCCGGCAGCCGCTTCGGCATCATTCGCTTCGGCAGCCGCACGGACGTGTACTTGCCGGAAGGCTCCTTGCCGCTGGTGGCAGTGGGCCAGACGATGGTTGGCGGCGAGACCGTGCTGGCCGAGCTGACGTGAGCAGCGGCGTCCGGCGGGCCGGCTTACGGTCCCGGCGCTCCCGCCCCCGATACACCGGGCCATCCTTCAACCGGATGGTGCCCAACCTGATGACCCTGGTCGGGTTGTGCGCTGGGCTGACCTCCATGCGGTTCGCGTTGGACGCCCGTTGGGGCAACGCCGCCGTGGCACTCGTGCTGGCCGGCGCCATAGACGGACTGGACGGCCGGCTGGCACGGCTGCTGAAGGCGACTTCCCGGTTCGGCGCAGAGTTCGACAGCCTGGCGGATTTCCTGTGCTTCGGCGTGGCGCCTGCCTTCATCCTTTACCTATGGTCCTTGCACGTCGCCGGCGGCTACGGCTTTGCGCCTTGCCTGATGTTCAGCGTGTGCATGGCGCTTCGGCTGGCCCGGTTCAACGCCATGCTGGACACCACTCCCGCGCCGGCCTTCGCGCAATCCTTCTTCACCGGCGTGCCGGCGCCCGCCGGCGCGGGACTGGTGCTGTTTCCGCTGTTCGCCGGGCTTGAGGCCCGCGAGTGGGGCTGGCCGCGGCTCTACCTGGTCATGCAGAATCCGCTGTTCTGCGCCGTGGTGCTGATTGGGGGAGCCACGCTGCTGGTGTCCACGCTGCCGGTCTGGAGCTTCAAGAACTTCAAGGTGCCGTCCGCCTACGTCCTGCCCCTGCTGCTTGGCACGGGGCTGTTCGCGGCGGTTCTGGTGGCCGATCCATGGGCGGCGCTGGCAGCCGCGGGACTGATCTACGTGGCCATGCTGCCGTTCAGCCGCCGCAGCTTCCATCGGTTGCGCGCCGCAGCAGGGGGCATCGCGCAACTTGACGACGCGGAAAGCGGCCACCCCCGTGCGCCGTAGCCCGAACGGCCTGATCCTCTGTTTGCTTACATCCGTCGTCTCGATGGCCGTTTCACCTGCCGCCACCCGCGAAATCCCTGGTTTCGGCGCCGTCTCGTTTCCGAACTCCTGCGCGCCGGCCGTGCAGGAAAGGCTTGAGACCGCGATCGCCCGGTTGCACGACTTCGACGGCCCGGAGAGAGCCTTCCGCGCCGTTGCTGCCGCCGACCCGCGTTGCGCCATCGCGTGGTGGGGTGCGGCGATGACGGTCCGCGGCAACCCGCTCGCCGGTGCGCCGGGCGCCGGCGCGTTCACGGCGGGGCGCGGCTACGTCGCCAAGGCGCTCG
>CAXTTH010000068.1:0-8707 GCA_964247035.1 uncultured Acetobacteraceae bacterium | reverse complement strand
GGCGCGGTCCCAGGCCGACTGCGCCGCCAGCGCCAGCCCGTGCAGCCCGCCCCACGCCACGAACGTCCAGGCGGCGCCATGCCACAGCCCGCCCAGCAGCATGGTCGCCACCACGTTGGCTGCCTGCCGCCCACCCGAAACCCGGTTGCCGCCCAGCGGGATGTACAGGTAGTCGCGCAGGAACCGCGACAGCGTGATGTGCCACCGCCGCCAGAACTCGCGGATCGACGCGGCGCGGTACGGCGCGGCGAAGTTCAGCGGCAGGCGCAGCCCGAACATCAGCCCAAGCCCGATCGCCATGTCCGAGTAGCCGGAGAAGTCGAAGTAGATTTGCAGCGTGTAGGCGCCGGCGGCGGCCCACGCCTCGGCCAGGCTGAGATGCGCCCCCGCGGCGGCCCGGGCGAACAGCGGGTCGCACACCTGCGCCACCGTGTCCGCCACCGCCGCCTTCTTGGCCAGCCCGATCAGGAACAGCGCCGTGCCGCGGCCCAGGTTCTCCCACATCGCCGGCCGGCGCGGCGATGCGGCGAACTGCGGGATGATCTCGTTGTGGCGCACCAGCGGCCCGGCGATCAGTTGCGGAAAGAAGGTCACGAAGGCCGCGAACTCCAGCAGTCCATATATGTGCCGGTCCCCTCGGCGCAGGTCGATCAGGTAGCTGATCTTCTGGAACGTGAAGAATGAGATGCCGAGCGGCAGCACGATGCTCCACGGCCGGTGCGCCGTGCCCAGCAGCGCGTCCAGCGACCCGGCGGCGAAGTTGGCGTACTTGCACACCCCCAGCACGAGCAGGTTCAGCGCCACGCCAGCCACCAGCCACCCGTCCCGCCGCCACCGGCCGAAGCTGCGCGCCACCAGCCAGTTCGCCAGTGTCAGCCCCACCAGCAACGGCACGAAGCGCACGTCCCACCAGCCGTAAAACACCAGCGAGGCCGCCACCAGCACGCCCTGCCGCAACGCCGCCCGCCCCGCCGCCCCGTAGTAAAGCGCCAGCACGCAGGGCAGGAAGCCGAGGACGAACGCCTGGGAGTTGAACAGCATCTACGGCGCGCGCGCGAACAGGCCGATCGTCAGCAGGACGCCCACGGCCACCACGCCAACCCGCAGCACCCGCTCGTTGATCCGGCGCAGCGCCCAGGCGCCCGCCAGCCCGCCGCCGATAGCGCCCACCGCCACGATCGCCGCCTGCAGCCAGGCCACCGCCGGGGAGAATGCGAACACCGCCACGGCCGAGGCGTTCATCACCCCGGCCAGCACGTTCTTGGTGGCGCCCGCGTTGCGCATCGCCAGCCCTGCCGCCGTTAGCGCCGCCAGCATCAGGAAGCCGATGCCGCCGCCGAAATACCCGCCATAGATCGAGATCGCGAACTGCGCCGCCGCCGCCGGGACGCGCCCGATATGGGACGCTACCGCCGGCTTGCGCCGGAAGCTGCCCCACGCGAACACGCCCGTGGCGAACAACACCAGCCAGGGCACCAGCCGGGCGAAGAACGACGCCGGCGTGGCGAGCAGCAGCAGCGCGCCCAGCACGCCGCCCGCGAGGCTGATGACCATCAGCGCCCGGAACGGCAGCGAGGGCAGCCCCATCACCAGCTGCCGCCCGGCCAGCCCGGTGCTGACCTGCCCCGGGAACAGCGCGATGGTCGAAGTGATGTTGGCCGCCCGCGCGTCCAGCCCGCTCAGCAGCAGGGCCGGAAAGGTGATGAACGAGCCGCCGCCGGCCAGCGCGTTCATCGCCCCAGCAATGACGGCAGCCGCGAACAGGACGAGATGGGCGAGCATGGACATGGGCTATGCCGCGTCCGCGCCCGGCGCAAGAGGGCTAAGCCGCGCCCGACAGCACCAGCCGGTGCCGCGCCGGCTCGCCCAGGGGAAGGGCGGCGAACACGTCCTTCACCGCTTCCGTGATCGTGACGCCGGCGAGATGCGGCGTCACCTGCCGGCCGGCCCGCTCGAACAGCCGGGCGCTGCGCAGCACGAACCGACGGGAGGAGGGCGGCACATACAGGGCCCGGTCCCGCCGCTCCACCCGGAACAAGCTGGCGGCGAGCAGCCGGCTGACTTGGCCCGGCGAGTACGGCTGGCCCTGGCCGAACGGCGTGCTTTCCACGTGCGCCCACGGCCCCACCCGGTTCGGCGCCACCACCAGCAGCCGGCCATCGTCCTTCAGCACCCGCCACACCTCGCGCAGCAGGCGGCGGGCGTTCTCCGCGTTCTCCAGCCCGTGCACCAGCACGATGCGGTCAAGCGAGAGGCCCGCGAACGGCAGCTTGTCCTCCTGCACGGCGCAGGCCAGGTTCGGCCCGTCCCCCGGCCACTTGGCCGCGGTGGCAGACGGCATGGCAGAAATGCACCGCGCCGCCTCGTCCCGCCAGGCCCGTAGGTAGGGTGCGGCATATCCCAGGCCCAGCACCGACTGGCCGGCGAGGTCCGGCCACATCAGCGCCAGTCGCTCGCGCACCAGCCGCAACGCCACGGCGCCTTGGGCGGTGGCGTAGAACTCGGCCGCGGCCTGAATGTCGGTTGCCATGGCGCAGGCTTAGCATGGATAGGCACGCCAGGCCGCCTCATCCCACCCCAGCACCTTGCAGTCTGGCGCCTTGCAGGATGGCCGCGGCGACGCAGGCATGGTCTGCCTTCGCGCCCGGGCTTGACCTAGTCACATGCGCCGATGGAACCGCACCGGCAGTGATCGGCCGCCGCTGTGCAGGTCAGCGATGGCGGCGCTATGTGGATGAGCGGGTCAAGTCCGACCACGATGCAGCATCTGGCCAAAGCCAAACCGAAAACCCATGGCGCAAATTCAGGCTGGACTTTGAACCATGTGAAAACCTGATAAGTTCAGCTCAGTCCATTCAGTCTGTTGTTCGTTGAAAGCAGGAAGAAAAGGTCATGCTCACATGCGCATCGGGGGAGGAGGCGGGTCTAAATCAGGGTCTTGCTGGCTTGGCGGCGGCAATTCGACGGGCACGGGCGGCAACCCGTCCGGATCGTCCAATGGCGGTGGCGGCGGCGGCGTTCCAGGCGGAACGATCGGCTCTGGCATCTGCGCTCTCATGATCGAGTTTCCTCCCATCCGGCGTCATCATATGACACGGGATGAACGAGCCTGGCGCATCCTGAGTTTCGCATCGCAGCCCATCAGCAAAAAGGGCCAGGCCCGATGCCGGACCTGGCCCTTTGCCGGTTGATACTGCCCGAGCCTTAAGACGTCTTGATCTGGCTCGCAGTCGGAGTTGTGCCGTTAATGGTAAGGGTCGTGCCATCCGCGAGCGTGTATATCGTGCTGCCACCGGAGGTGACGGCAGTGCCTTGCGGGTTGCCGCCATAGCCGGTGAAGGACAACGAGTCTATTGACTTGAAGCCGCTGACCGTATCTGCGGAGCCACTGGCGCCGTTGGTGAACTGGAACGTCGTCGCACCCGTGCCGGAAACCAGGCTGGCAACTCCGTTGAAGCCCTTGGCGCCTTGCAGCGTGTCAGTCCCAGCGCCTGCAATCAGGGTGTCGTTGCCAGTGCCGGCAGCATAGTAGTTGCTGCCGGTCGAGCCCGACCCGTTGATCGTCTCGTTTCCGCCGGCGGCCGTGACTGTGGCGCTGCCTGACCCGGTGATGGTGAAGGAGTCGCCCGTCGGAACCTGGGCTGCCGTGATCGTGCCAGCGCCGATGTGCCTCAAGCTGCTGTCAGTGCCAACGATCGTGACGGGCGAGCCGCTCAGCAAGTTGATAGTGTCAACGCCGGAGCCGAGCGTGACGGTCAACGGGTTGGGGGAGGAGTCGTTGACCAGGAAGCTGCTGGTGCCGCTGTTGATGGAGGTCTGGCCGGAGCCGATATTCACGGTGTCCGTGCCGCCGCCGACGGATGAGCCAGTGATGGTGTCGAAGCCCTCGGACGCGATCAAGCTGTTGCCGGAGCCGAGGTTGACCTGGTTGGACCCGCTGCCGGCGTTGACCGTGCCGTTGCCGGTCAGGATGTTGATGGTGTCATTGCCGTCACCGGTGAACACCGTGTAGTTGCCGCCGCCGGAAACCGAGGTCTGCACCAGGTTGTTGCCGCCAAGAATGGCGATGTAGTCGGTAGCCGTGCCCGTGGGCGTGATGTTGGTGTAGGTCAGGTTGCGCGCCGCGCCGACCTGGCCCTGCCCCGCCACGAGCGCGCCGCCAGCGGCGCCGCCCTGAAGCGACACCGGGCCCAGCGCCGCATCGATGATGTATTGGTCGCCGCCGGGCACGAGCACCGCGCCGGTCGTCGGAGCGCTGAACGCCACGACGCCGCCGGTGCCTGACGCAGGTTGAGGCGCCACCGAACCGTTGGCGCCAGTGGCCGTGTTGGTGACGGCGGTCAGCGTGGTGGCGTTCTCTCCGGCGGTGATCGTGTTTGCCACCGCTTGAGCGTAAGCCAGAGCGTCCGTGCCAGTGTAGAAGAGGGTGAAGTTGCTTGCAGCAGCGCCTACCGTGATGCTCGGCATGGATACCCACCTCTGACGTTAAAGCCTGTTAACGACTTCGTAGTGCAGCGCGGCATCTGTATGCAAGTCTTAACAGCACGGTTTCGCTAAACTATCCGTCAGAACATCGTATCAGACAAACGCTTGTTTGGTAAACCCTTGCGCTTCCCAGGTGCGTCATTGGCAGCAAAGGCGCAGCCGCATCGCGGCGGTTGATCAACCCGCACGTTGTTGCGTGTTAAATTTCAGTCAAATACATCATCTTGTCTAGGATGTATGCAGCTCACCAAGCTTTCGCTTCAGCCCGTCTGGGGTTTTGTGCTGACGGTGGTGATTTTTGTGCTTGATAGAGCTTCATGACAGCCGTTCCGGCAGCTGTGGCACAGCTCGATTGAATCTGGCAGGCAGAAATCGACTTGAGGCAATCAACATCTTGCTCTTGGAGACACCATGACATTTTGGTGACGGGCCGCTGGCTCCTGCACGCAGCGGAGTTGAGAACATCAGGCAAAGCTCCGCGTCATAAGCGCTGGACCTGCCGGCTGCCTGGACGCACGATGGGGCAGTTTTCGGAGAGTGCCATGCTGAGCGTCATCGATCAGGTCCCGGTGCAGCGCCATGGCCGCTCCTGATGCCGGCCGCTTGGCGGGGCGCACCGCCATCATCACGGGCGCAGGCAGCGGCATCGGGCGCGCCACGGCACGCTTGTTCGCGGCCGAAGGGGCTCGGCTGCTGCTGGTGGACCGCGACTCCGCCGGCTTGGCCGAGACCGCCGCGCTTGTGGGGGACGTGATCTGCGTCGAGGGCGATGCCGGCGATGAGGCAGCCGTTGCCGGGTTCGTGGCGCGGGGCATGGCAGCCTGGGGAGCAATCGACGTGCTTTACGCCAACGCAGGGGTCAGCGGCGGAGCCGTGCCGTTCCTGCAAGGCACGGCCGAATTGTGGACCGACGTGCTGCGGACCAACCTGCTCGGGCCTTTCCTCGCAATCCGGCAGGCTGCCCCGCACATGGTGGCGGCCGGACGGGGGGCGATCATTTGCACCGCATCGGTTGCCGGCCTTCGCGCCAACGCGGCCGGCGCACCTTACAGCGCCAGCAAGGCCGGGGTCATCAGCCTGGTGCAGACGGCCGCGGATGCCCTTGCCGGCACGGGGGTGCGGGTCAATGCCATCTGCCCTGGCCTGATCGAGACCGGCATGACGGCGCCGATCTTCGACCGCGCCCGCGCCAAGGGCTCGCAGGGCAAGATCGGCCAGCTCAACCCGCTGCGCCGCGCCGGCGTGCCGGAGGAGATCGCCCAGGTGGCGCTGTTCCTGGCCAGCGACGACGCCGCCTACGTGAACGGGCAGGCGATCGCGGTGGATGGCGGCCTCTCGAGCACGCATCCGTTTCCGCCGCGCCGGGCCTAGCCGATGAAGGACCAGGCCATGGCGGCAGTCGCATTCATCGGCCTGGGCAACATGGGCGCTCCCATGGCCGCCAACCTGCGGCGCGCAGGCCACGCCGTGCGAGGCTACGACCTGCTGCCCAGCGCCGGCTCCGGCCTGGACCTCGCCGGGTCGGCGAAAGAGGCTGCGGCTGGGGCGGACGTCGTGGTGACCATGCTTCCAGCCGGTCCGCAGGTCCTGGCCTGCTACGAGGATGCGCTGCCCGCGGCCAAGCCAGGAGCGCTGTTCATCGACTGCTCCACCATCGACGTGGCCGCTGCCCGGGCGGCGCACGCGATGGCGGCCGCGGCCGGCATGGCCAGCGTGGACGCGCCGGTGTCCGGCGGGGTCGGCGGCGCGGAGGCGGGCACGCTCACCTTCATGGCTGGCGGCGTCCCGGCGGCATTCGCCCGCGCCGCGCCGGTGCTGGCCGCGATGGGCAAGCGCACGGTGCATTGCGGCGAGGCCGGCGCCGGGCAGGCCGCCAAGATCTGCAACAACATGATCCTGGGCATCTCCATGATCGCCGTGTCGGAGGCGTTCGTGCTGGCGGAAAAGCTCGGCCTGTCGCACCAGGCGCTGTTCGACGTGGCCAGCGCCGCCTCCGGCCAGTGCTGGTCGCTCACCAGCTACTGCCCCGTCCCCGGCCCCGTGCCGGCCTCCCCGGCGAACCGGGGCTACGCACCCGGCTTCGCCACGGCGTTGATGCTGAAGGACCTGACCCTGGCGCAGGACGCGGCGCGGGGCTTCGGGGCGCAAACCCCGCTCGGCGCGCACGCCCAGGCGATCTACCAGCGTTTCGCCGAGGAACACGCGAGGCTGGACTTCTCCGCCGTGATCACCGCGCTACGGGACAGCCAGGCGGCGCCCTGATCGTCCCGTGCCGGCGCAAGCGCCGGCTGGGGTCAACCGAGCGGCAGGGTTTCCGTCTGCCTGACCACCATGCCGGGGCCAGCCTGGCCGATGCCGGCCACGGTGACGCGGTTGCGCCCGAGGCGCTTGGATTCGTAAAGCGCATCGTCCGCCTGCTTCACCAGCCAGTCCTCCGCCTCGCGCTCCAGCGGCTGGCCCGCGGCCACGCCGATGCTGATGGTGACGACGCCGGAAGGGCTGCCGTCATGCCGGATCTGCATGGCGGAGATCGCGCCGCGGATGCCTTCAGCCACGCTGATCCCGCCTTGCAGGCCGGTGTCGGGCAGCAGGACGACGAACTCCTCGCCGCCATAGCGCGCCGCGAAATCGAACGGGCGGTTGCTGCCGTCCCTGATGCAGGCGGCGATGCTGCGCAGCACGTTGTCCCCGGCCTGGTGGCCGTAGCGGTCATTATAGGATTTGAAGCAGTCCGCGTCCAGCATCAGCACCGTCAAGGTGCTCCTGGCGCGCACGCCCTGGCGCCAGGCCCGGTTAAGCTCCGTCTCGAAGGCGCGCCGGTTGCCGAGGCCGGTCAGCCCATCCGTCGCCGCCATCACGGCCAGGCCCTCGGCCCGCTCCGTCAGCGCGGTCTCGGCCGTGATGCGGCGCAGCATCTCCCGGCGGAAGCAGACGCACAGCGCCCCGGTTGCGGCGCAGAGCAGCCCCAGGAGGCCGGCCATGGTGAAGGTCCGGCCCTGCCAGGCTGCGTCGATCTCGGCGACGGACCGGCCCACGGTGATGATCAGCGGCAAGCTGCCGACATGGCGGAAGGTGTAGAGCCGCTCGACCCCGCCCACCGACGATTTTGCCACGTAGCTGCCGGACGGCGTCGCCCTCACTTGGTCAAAGTGCTCGAAGCCGGTCATGTGCCGGCCGAAATCCGCCGCGTTGTAGGGCAGGCGCGCGATGATGCGCCCTTCCGCGTTGAAGAGCGAGATGTTGCCCTTCTTGCCCACGTCCAGCTTCTCGAACAGGTCGTCGAAATACGCCACCTTGAGCACGCCTGCGACGACGCCGCCGAAGCCGCCGTCGCCGGCCGTCAGCCGGCGGCTCAGCACGATGATCGGCGCGCCGCCGAGCGAGCGGCTGCTCAGGGGCTGGCTGACATACAGCCCAATGTCGGCATGGTCCTTGTGGACCGTGAAGTAGTCCCGGTCCGCCAGGTAGGGCCGCATGGCCCGGCCCGAAGGGTAGTCCGTGACGACGCCGCCGGATGCGTCCATCACCCGCATCACGCCCAGGTAGTCCGCCCCGGCCGCGCGATCGAAGATGGCCGCCATCTGGATGGCCGTGCTCGCCTCGTCGATCCCGGGCAGCTTGAGCGCCTCCGCCGCCCCATGCATCGACAGGTCATAGACCGCCAGGGTGCGAGCGATGTCGCGTTCCAGCGCAAGCGTCAGGTTGGCCGATGACTGGCGCGCCTGGTCCCATGCCTCCGTCCGCGCCTGGACCACCATGGCGGCGGTGAGCGCCAGCATGCCGACGATGACGGCGACGCCCAGGACGCTCAGCCCCTTCACGGTGCGGCTCAGGGCAGCCGGACGCTCCCGCCGGGTCCGGCTTGTCGCCATGGTGAAATCCATTCCGTCATTCTGAATCGGCTACCCGGCCATCTCGGGCGTCCCGAGTTTCGCCTGGAACGGCTAAGGAAACGGAAATGGCGGCCTGGCCTGGGCTGGAGGCCCGAGCTGGCGCGGTTTGCCGTCCGCTGGCTTGTGTGGTCTGACCGGGCAAACGCAACGGATCCGCCCCATGCCCGCCGACACCGCCATGCCCCGCCTCATCCGCGTGCTCGGCTGCCCGATCGAGTGCGGGTCCGGCGTGGGCGGGCCGCTGATGGGCCCGGCGGCGTTCCGCACCGCCGGGCTGCTGGACGCGCTGCGGGACCTGGGCCACCGCGTGACCGACCATGGCGATGTCC
>CAXTTH010000067.1:0-8738 GCA_964247035.1 uncultured Acetobacteraceae bacterium | reverse complement strand
GGCACAATCCAGCCGCCGCCGCCGACGACCCACGGGATCGAGCCGGACGACGACCCGATCACCGGGACGGCGCAGGCATGCGCCTCCATGATGACCCGGCCGAACTGCTCCTTCCAAGTCCGCGTGGTGCGCGACATCAGCACCAGCGCATCGAGCGAGGCCATGAAATCGGCCACCCCAGCGGCGTTGCGCGGCTCCAGCAGGCGGACCCGCCCGGCAAGTCCCCTCGCCGCCGCACGCGCCAGCAGCCCGGCCTTTGCCGGCCCGTCGCCCAGCAGATCCAGCTCGACCGGCGCCCGGGCCTGGCGCATCGCGTCCAGCACGTCGTCAACACCCTTTTCCGGCACCATCCGGCCGACATAGCCGAGGCGGAACGGACCGGGAGGCCGCGGAGCGCGGGGATAGAAGCTGTCCGTGTCGATGCCGTAGCTCACGAACTCGGCCGGCCCGGCGAAGCCGCAGCCGCGCGAGACTGCCAGCGCCTCCTCGCCGCGGGCGACCAGCAGGTCGGTGCGGGCCAGCGTGTGGCGGCGGATGTGCTCAAAGCCGGGCGGCAGGCGGCGCAGGATATTCTGGTCAGTCTCCAGGACCAGCGCGGCACTCGGCAGGAGAGCGTCGCGTATCCTGGATGCTTGGAGAGCGACGACGCTCCAGGGCTCCTCCCAGAGATGGATCACGTCCGGCTGCAAGGCCCGCAGCGTTTCGCGCAGCCCTGGGTAGTGGTGGAAATACCATTTCGCCGGCCCGCCGCGGGTGAGGCGCGCCGGCAGCACCTGCACGGCCAGCGCCGTGCGGGACGGCTGCGCGTGCTCTGCTTTCCCGTCCTCGTGCCACAGCTGCGGCACCACCACCGTCAGGGCGAGCGAGCGGTCTCCGGCCAGCGCCTCGTAGCGCAGCCGCCCTGCCCCGCGCCGGACGGCTGAGTGCGTGATGGACACCACCCTCAGCGGCGCGCCGAGCGTGGCCTCGGGGGCGAGCGGACGCTCCAGGCTTGCCGTGCTCATGCCAGTTCCGGCAGGTAGCCAGCACCCAGCAGGCCCGGCACATCGTATCGGGGCAGCTCCTCGCCGCGGCGGCCACCCACCACGATGCCCAGCACGCGCCCGCCAGCGGCCTCAAGGCTGCGGACGCCGAGCTGGATGTGGTCGAGCCGCGAGCGACCCAAGCTGGCGCAATAGACGATGCCGTCCACCCTGCGCGCGAGCACCTGCGAGTCCATCAGCAGCAACGATGGCGGGCTGTCCAGGATGACGAGGTCGTATTTGGCGGCGGCCATGCGCAGCAGAGTCTCGAAGCCGCCCCTGCTCAGCAGCTCCGTGCTGTCTATGCCGGGCTGCCCGGCGGTGATGACATCGAGCCCGACATAGGTTTGCACGATGTCGGAGAGCTGCGCCTTGCCCAGCAGGTACTCGCGCAGCCCGGCGCTCTCCGGCAAGTTGAGCGCCGTGCGGATCGTCGGCCGGCGCAAATCCGTCTCGATCACCAGCACGCGCCGCTTCGTCGTCACCGCGAAGAGCGACAGGACCAGCGTCAGGAACGTCTTGCCCTCGCCCACGTCGGACGAGCCGATCATCAGCGTCTTGGGGACCTGGCCCGACATGAGGAACAGCCGCCCGAACAAGGCGCGGACGCTTTCCTGCAACGGGGACGAGTTGTGCATGTGGCGCACCGGCAGCCGCATCCCGCGCCGTGCCCGCACCCAGGGCAGCAGGCCAGCGACGGGCACCCCGGCCAGCTTCGGCAGGTTGCTCGTGGCGCGCAGCGTGCGGTCGTCGCGGTCCCGGGCCAAGCCGGCGGCTGCGCCCACGACGGATGCGAGCACCATCCCCACGGCCACGAACGGCAGCCGCTTCGGAAACCAGGGCCGGTCGGGCAACTCGGCATGGTTGACCAGCCGCGCGTCGCCCGCCAGCAGGCGGCGTTCGGTTTGCAGGATGTTCACCTTCTTGAGTTGCTCGACGTAAATCTCGCGCCGCGCCTCGACGTCGCTGACCAGGATGGTGATGGCCGCTTCCGCGCCGCCGTTGCTGGCGACGTCCTTGGTCAGCACGTCGTATTGCCCCTTCAGCTCGGACACGCGCGCCGCCGCCGCCTGGACGTCTTTCTGGACGCTCTGGCCAACGCGGCGGGTCTCCTGGCCCAGCCTCGCATTGACCTCGCGCTGCTGCTCTGCCGCCGCGAGCACGGCCGGGTAGTTCTCGCCGTAGCGCCCCCGCAGTTCGGCGTAGTGCGCGCCCACCATCGCCGCCTGCTGCTTGAGGTCGGACACCGAGCGGCTGTCCAGCAGCTCGCGCGAGCTGTCCGAAGCCGGGCTTTGCCGCGACAGGGCTTGCGCGTAGGCGCCCTGGGCTGCCGCCAGCTGCTGGCTGAGCGCGGACAGCCGCTCCGAGGTGATGGGCGCCAACTGCCCGCGCACCAGGCCACGTTCGCTGCGGTAGGCCTCCACCCGCAGCTCCGCATCCCGCAGGGCCTGGCCTGACCCCGCGATCTCGGCGGTGAGCCAGTTGATCGCGTTGTCGTGGGTATCGACCTTGCGCTCCTTGTCGTCCCGCAGGTAGGCATCGACCAGCGCGTTCGCGAGCGTCACGGAGGTTTCCGGCACGGGCGAGGCGAACGACACCTCGATCACCCGCGACCGCCCGGTGGGGCCGATCGAGAAGCCGCCTTCCATCCGGTGCAGCTGCGCGAGCTCGTCCTGCGCGAGATTGTCGCATTTCGGCGGTTGCAGCGCCGAGGCCAGCAAGCGGGTGGCCCATGTCCCCTCGCGGGCCGCTTGGCAATCGGCCACGAGCGCTGCCACCACCGCCGGGTCCCTGACCACCACGCGGCCGAGCCGCGGCGAGCGGAGCATGAGCATCTGGCTCTCGATGTCGGCCGGGTCGCCGAGCCGCTGCGCCTCCGCCGAGGCGTTGTCGCTGCGCAGCACGGCCTCGTTGCTCGCGAACAGCAGGGATGCCGACGCGCGATAGGTCCGCGGCACTGCGGTGAAGGTGATGGTGACCATCGCAGCGGTCAGGCTGAACCCGAGCAGGCACCAGCCCTTGCGCCGCGCCAGCCGCGCCAGCAGGCCCGTCTGCTCGGCCTGGGAGAACTCCTCGTGGTCGAGGTTCAGTTGCATGGGCGCAGCCTTGATGGGAACAGGGTTCGGGTTGGCCGTCCCGGGTGGCTTCCGGCGGCCTCGCCGTGGATTTCTTCCGCCAACTGGCGGTAGCGCTCGGCGATCAGCGGCCAGCCATGGGCGGCGGCGGTCTCCAGCGCGCCGGAGCTTAGGTGTTTCCTGATCGCCGGGTCATCCAGCATGGGCCGCAGGATGCGTGCGATCGCCGCGCCGTCTTGCGGGATGGCGCAGCCATTGACGCCATCCCGCAGGTAATCCTCGATCCCGCCCACCATCGTGGCGCAGACAGGCAGCCCGCAGGCCATTGCCTCCATGCAGGTCAGCGAGAACGCCTCGTAGGCGGTCGGGAACACCAGGGCGTCGGCCATCCGGTAGAGGCGCGGCAGGTCGTCGCGCGGGCCCAGGAACAGCACGCGCGCCGCGACCCCGAGTCGGCTGGCCCGCTGCTCGAACGGCCGTGCGTGGCCAGCGCCGACGACGACCAGCCTCGCCTCGCCATCCAGGCACGCGAGCGCGTCGATGGCGTGAGCCAGTCCCTTGCGGTCGAACTCGTGCCCGACGAACAGCAGGACCGGGTGGCCCGTCGGCAGCCCCAGCTCCCGCCGGGTCGCATCGCGGTCGGCTGGCGCCGGCGAGAAGCGGTCGAGGTTGACGCCGTTCGGGATGACCACGATGCGGTCGCGCGGCACGCCGTAGTAGTCCTGAAGCTCCCGCACCACTCGTTCCGAGAGCGCCACGTAGCGGCGGTAGCGCAGGCCGCCGATCATGAGCTTGTCCCGCGCCGACACCCAGCAATGCATCGGGTTCAGCCGCCAGCGCCAGCTTCCCGCAGCGCGCTTGGCATCGATGTTGGCCCGGTTGACCGCGTGGACCACGCACACATCCCCGGCGAGCGTGTCGCCATGGCTGACCACCACCCTCCCGTCCTTCTGGCGCTTCAGGAAGGCGGTGGCGGCCAGGGTGAACAGCGGCACCGCCAAGGCACGCCCGACGTGCCGCCAGCGTCCGCGGGTGCCGACCCGCGACAGGCCGTGCGCGATCCGCCTTACATCCGGTGCAGGATCCGCCATGGCGGAGACCACGCGGGAGTCCACGCCGGCAGATCGGAACGCGCGCTGCAACTCGAACGCGACGGATTCGATGCCGCCGCGCAGGCTGTACTCCATCACCACCTGGTCGATGCGAAGGGGCGTGCGGCCCGTGGTCATGGTCCGGCCTGCGCGGGGCTGCGCACGGCCGGGCCGTACAGGTGACGCCCGAGCCGCATGGATGGCGCTTCCACCAGGCGGTGCATCGCTTCGGCGCACAGCAGGGACAGCGCGGCCGCGCCGGCAAGGATGAGCGGCAGCGGGACCCGGCCATGAAGCAGCTGCACGCAAGCGATCAGCAGCGGCACATGGATAAGGTACAAGCTGTAGGAGACCTTACCGAGCCAAAGCAGCGGACGCGCCGACAGGTGACGGTCAGCCCGGGCGGAGCCCACGGTCAGCAGCAGCAGGCCGATGGCCCCGGCGCCCCAGATGAAATCATAGTAGTCGGTCATGCTTGGGCCGGGCGCCAGCATGAGGGACAACGCGGCGACCCAGGCAAGCCCCGTGGCCCCAGCCGACCATCGGCCCACCGCACGCCGGACCAGCCCTGCCCGTTCCGCAACGAGGATACCGGCCACGAACAGCGCGACGAAGCGCCCGGTGTCGACCAGCGACAGGGGCAGGCTGTCCGGCTCCCTTCCCGCCAGCGCGGCGGTGCAGGCGAGGCTCCCCGCCAGGCTGAGCGCGGCCGCCGCTGCGGGCCAGCGCCGGAGGTTCATCAGGCCACGGTCCAACCGCGCCTCGCGCAGGTATTCGTGCTGCAGGTCCCATGCGTAGCGCGCCGGGGAGAACACGCAGGACACATGCACCTGGCCCGGCCGGGTCAGCACGCCGTAAGCGATGCTGTGGTGCATCGAGATGACGAGGTCGCAGGCCATCACGTCCAACTGCTCCACCGCCATCGGCCAGAGATGCAGCAACTTTCGGTAATATCGCGCGACCTGCGGCAGCTTTTGCAGGAAGGTGGACCGGATGGGCTTGCCGCCCAGGAAGCCGCGCTGCCCCGCGGGCACGGCGTCGAGCACTGTGAACAGGTCGGCCGCCGGATACAGGTCGAGGATATGCTCGATCACCCGTTCGGCGCCGCCATAGGCTGACATGGTGTCGCAGACGAGCGCGACTTTCATTGCGGCCTGTCCTTGATGGGCATCAGTAGGCGTTCCGGTCGAACACCGTGAGCAGCACGGTGAGGAAGATGATCCGCAGGTCGAGGAACAGCGACCAGCTATCGATGTAGGCCAAGTCGTGCTCGACCCGGCGCTGCATTTTGTCGAGGGTTTCCGTCTCGCCGTGCAGGCCGTTCACCTGCGCCCAGCCGGTGATGCCGGGCTGCACCCGATGCCGGCCGAGGTAGCCGTCGATCAGCGTCGCGTATTGGTCGTTGTGCGCCAGCGCGTGGTGATGACGTTGTTGTTGAAGCCGAGCCGCTTCTGCCGGAACAGGACGGGGCTGGGGCTGTCGAGCTTGATGAGCAGCGCCACCAGGACCATCAGCGGCGAGAGCACGAGCAGCGCCACGGCCGAGAGCACGATGTCCTCGGCCCGCTTGACCACCCGGTTCCAGCCGATCAGCGGCCGGTGGAACACCGTCATCACCGCTTGCCCGAACAGCAGCCCTGCCTTAAGCGGCGCCACGCCGAGGATGGGCATTTCCGGGCACAGATGCACGTCGGTCGGGATCGTTCCGAGCTTGCGAACGATCGTCTCGACCCGCTCGCCCGCTGTGCCGGACACGGCGACGATCACCTCGTCGATGCGAAACAGGCGGGACAAGGCGATGAGGTCAGCGACCCCGTTGCGGGCGCCGTCCGCCGGCTCGGCAACGAAGACACCGATCAGGCGCATGTCGTCCCGGCTGCTGCTCAGCAGCCGTGCCGCAAGATCGTCGCCGGTTTCGGTCGGGATCAGGTTCTCCTGCACTTTGCGTGCTGTTTGGCTTTGTGCCTGGATCGCGAATCATGGAGACGGTGGGTTCATGTCTATGGTGGTCTCCTGGTGCCGTCTCCCTTGCTATCGATGGTACCCGCCGCGCTCGAGATCAGCCGCGTGCTGCCGACAACTGAGAACGTCACCATCAAGGCCGGTCTGACGCGGAGCGCAGTGAACTGTCCGGATTGCGGCGTGCCATCCCGGCGCTTGCATAGCCATTATTCCCGCATGCTTCACGATCTACCCTGGCAGGGGCGTTCCGTCACGATCCGGGTCACGGCAAGGCGGTTGCGGTGCCTGAACTCCGCATGTAACCGCAAGACCTTCGCTGAGCGGTTGGGTTTGGTCGCGCCCGTGTCGGCACGCCGAACGGCTCGGCTCGGTGATCTCCAGCGTCACGTGGCGTTTGCACTCGGCGGTGAGGCCGCGGCTAGGCTGACGGAGCGGCTTGCCATCCCGACCAGCCCGGACACGTTGCTCCGTATGGCAGCCAAACCCATCGTGCCGGAGACGCCGCCGCCGCCGCCGAAGGTTCTTGGCGTCGATGACTGGGCTTGGCGGCGTGGGCACCGCTACGGCACCATTCTCGTCGACCTCGAGCGCAACGAGGTCGTAGACCTGCTGCCGGACCGTCAGGCCGAGACGCTGGCCGAGTGGCTTCGTCTGCATCCCGGGGTCGAGATCGTCGCGCGCGACCGTGCTGGTGCCTATGCCGACGGAATCCGCCAGGGCGCGCCGGAGGCGGTCCAGGTGTCGGACCGCTGGCACCTGCTGCGCAATCTCGGCGATGCCGTCCGTGCTGTGGTCGACCGCCACCATGGCGATCTGCACCGCGCCGCCAAGAACAGAGACGAGCCAACTCCCACGCCACCGGCACAGGAGACGCTCACGGAACCTGCCGTCCGCACAGTGACGGCGGCGCAGCGCCGCAGCCAGGACGCCCATGCTCGCCGCCACGACCGCTACGAGGAAGCCGCGAGATTGCGTGCGGCAGGAGTGTCCATCTCGGCGATCGCCACATCGCTCGGGGCTGAGCGCAAAACAATCCGTGGCTGGCTGCGATCCGGCAAAGCGCCCCTCTGGCACAAGCCGCCGCAGGGCAGCATCCTGACCCAGCACGAGGTCTGTCTTGACGGCCGCTGGGCCGAAGGTTGCCGCAACGCGGCCTTGTTATGGCGTGAGCTGGTAAAGCTCGGGTTCCGCGGCCGGCCCGGGATCGTCCGGAAATGGGCCGAGGGCCGGCGCAAAGCGGAACCGAGAGCCCACGCGAAATCGACCGTCATAACGGGTCAACTCCCCTCCAACTGCCAATTGGCCAGGCTGCTCATGACGGATGGCGACGTGCTGCCGAAGCCCGAACGCGGCCTCATTGCGCACCTGCCAAACGAGGTTCCCCCCATGGCGGCCGCGATCACCGTGGCCAAGCAGCTGAACGCGTTGCTCCGCCGGAAGACGTCAGAAAGTCTGACCCAGATCTCAACGTGGCCATCACCACGCCGCTGAAGGATTTTGCCGCAGGCCTGCGCCGTGACATTACCGCCATTCAAGCCGCGTTGGACCTGCCGTGGACGACGAGCCCTGTAGAGGGCTAGATCAACCGGCTCAAGATGCTGAAGCAGACCATATACGGCCGTGCTTGCTTCAAACTCCTCCGCGCCCGTGTCCTCCACGCCGCATGACGCGCGACAGCACGCAAAGTGCAGGAGAACCTGAACTCCGACGTGCCCTCGGGCTGACCAAGGTGGCGCACTACTCGACGCTGGCCTACGCCTCGCGCCGCATCCTGGCAGACGCGCAGGCCGGGGGGCTTTCATCGGCATACAGGCTGCCGTGGTCCGACGCGCCCGCCATGCCGACCTGATCGACGCCGCACCGGTGGTGGCCGTGGACGCGACCGGGCTCGAGACCCGGCACGTCAGCGCCCATTTCGGCCACAAGCTGGCCAAGGGAAAGGCGAGAAAAGGCAAAGGCCACCGGCAACGCGCCTGGCCCAAGCTGACAACGGTGCTCCACACGCATTCTCACCTCCTGCTCGGCGCCGTGCCGGGCCTCGGAGCGAGCCAGGACTCGCCCGACTTCACCCCGGCCATGCGCCAGGCGGCGGGGCTGCTCGCCATCGACACCGCCCTGGGGGATGCAGGCTACGACGCCGAGCACAACCATCGCCTGTGCCGCGAGGACCTCAGCGTCCGGCAGACCGTCATCCGGCTTAACCGCCGCAACACAGAACGCCGCTGGCCCAAGACCCCATGCCGGCGCGCCATGCGCCACCGCTTTCCCAAGCCGCTCTGCCACCAGCGCTGGCACGTCGAGAGCAGGTTCAGCCAACACAAGCGCCGCCTCGGGTCAGCCCTGACCGCCCGCAACACCGCATCCCAAAACCGCGAACTCATCCTGCGCGTCCTCACCCACAACCTCACCCTCCTCGCCAAAACCAAGTGAGGATTTCAACAGAGCAAGCGATCTTGCCAGCGGGCGATATTCAGCTTCTCGCAGCATGCCGAACTGATGATTGTGCCGCTAAGGGTCCACCCGGGAACATCCTGAGTGTCCATCCGGGAGCATCTTGAGCGTTCATGACAAGTTGTGGTTTGGTTGGTT
>CAXTTH010000066.1:0-8762 GCA_964247035.1 uncultured Acetobacteraceae bacterium | reverse complement strand
TGCCGGGCGGGGACTTCCCGATCGATGGCTTCGACGACGAGCTTGGCAAGCTGCGCGGGCAATACCCCTTCATCGCTCCCGCCACGCTGCACCGGCTGCTGCGCGCCTACGGCACCCGCACCTACGGCCTGCTCGGCGCGGCGACGTCGGCCGAGGCGCTGGGCACGGTGTTCGGCGCCGACCTGACGGAGGCGGAGGTCCGCTATCTCATGCAGGCCGAGTGGGCGACCACCGCGGCCGACATCGTCTGGCGCCGCAGCAAGCTCGGCTTGCGCATGACACCCGAGCAGGTCGCCCGGCTGGACGCCGCCATGCAGCCGGGCAAGGCCCGCGTCGCTTGAGCCTGGCGCTGCAAGGGGTGGGGCTGCAATCCGGTGCCGACTGGCTGCTGCGCGACGTGTCCTTGGTGTTGCAGCGCGGCGCGCTGCACGTGCTGCTGGGGCCGACCCTGGCCGGCAAGACGACGCTGATGCGGCTCATGGCCGGCTTGGAGAAGCCCACCGCCGGCCGCGTGCTGCTGGATGGCCGCGACGTGACCGGCGTTGCGGTGCGCAAGCGCTCGGTTGCCATGGTGTACCAGCAATTCGTCAACTACCCGACGCTGAGCGTGTACGAGAACATCGCCTCGCCGCTGCGCGTGGCGGGGGTGAAGCGGGCGGAGATCGAGCGCCGGGTGCAGCACGCGGCGCGGCTGCTGCGGCTGGAGCCGATGTTGCGGCGGATGCCGGCACAGCTCTCCGGCGGGCAGCAGCAGCGCACCGCCATCGCCCGCGCCCTGGTGAAGCAGGCCGAGCTGGTGCTGCTGGACGAGCCGCTGGGCAACCTCGACTACAAGCTGCGCGAGGAACTGCGCGAGGAGCTGCCCCGCCTGTTCGCCGAGAGCGGCGCCATCCTGGTCTATGCCACCACGGAGCCGACGGAGGCGCTGCTGCTGGGCGGCACGACCATCGCGCTCAGCGAGGGCCGCGTGGTGCAGGCGGGGCCCGCTGCGCAGGTGTACCGCCAGCCGGAGACGATCGCCGCCGCCCGGGTGTGCTCCGACCCGCCGCTGAACGAGCTGGCGTTTGAGATCCGCGGTTCCCGGCTGGCGCTGGGGGCGGAGGCCGAGCCCTGCCCGGCGCCGCTGCGCGGCCTGGCGGACGGCCCCTACCGCCTCGGCTTCCGCGCCGACGACATCGCGATCGGCGCGGCCATGCCGGGCGCGCTCGGCCTGCCGGGCACGGTCGAGGTGACGGAGATCAACGGCTCCGAGAGCTTCGTGCACGTCCGCACGGCGCACGGCGCGCTAGTCTGCCTCGTGCCTGGCGTGCATGACCTGCCGATCGGCCTGCCGGTGCAGCTGCACGTGGACACGGCCCGCAGCTTCGTGTTCGCCGCCAGCGGCGAACGGGCCACGCCGCGCCAGATGGCCGAGGCGTCCTGATGGCCACCGTCACGCTCGACGGCATCGGCCACGCCTACGGCAAGCCGCGCACCGAAGCGGACTATGCGCTGAAGCCGATGACCCACGTGTGGGAGCAAGGCCGCGCCTACGCCCTGCTCGGCCCCTCCGGCTGCGGCAAGACCACGCTGCTGAACATCATCTCCGGCTTGGTCATCCCCTCCCACGGCCGCCTGCTGTTCGACGGCGCCGACGTGACCCGGCTGCCGACCGAGCGGCGCAACATCGCCCAGGTGTTCCAGTTCCCCGTCATCTACGATACCATGACGGTGGCCGAGAACCTTGCCTTCCCGCTGCGCAACCGCGGCGTGCCCAAGCGCCAGGCCGATGCGCGCGTGGTGGAGGTCGCCGCCATGCTGGGCCTCACGCCCGACCTGGGCCGCCGCGCCCGCGGGCTGACGGCGGACGCCAAGCAGAAGATCTCCCTCGGCCGCGGCCTGGTGCGCGCGGACGTGGCCGCCGTGCTGTTCGACGAGCCGCTCACCGTCATCGACCCGGCGCTGAAATGGGAGCTGCGCTCCAAGCTCAAGGCCGTGCACCACGCGCTGGACCTGCTGATGATCTACGTCACCCACGACCAGACCGAGGCGCTGACCTTCGCCGACCGCGTGGTGGTGATGAACGAGGGCCGCGTGTTGCAGATCGGCACGCCGGCCGAGCTGTTCGACACGCCGGAGCATACCTTCGTCGGCTACTTCATCGGCTCCCCCGGCATGAACCTGCTGCCCGCCGACATCAGCGGCCGCACCGCCTCGCTCGACGGGCACGAACTGGCGCTCGGGGCCGCCTACGCCGCGATGCAAGGCGTGCAGCTCGGCATCCGCCCGGAGTTCGCCACCATCGGCCAGGCGGGCCTGCCGGTGCAGGTGCAGCGGGTGGAGGACCTCGGCCGCCGCCGCCTGGCGCGGGCCACGTTCGAGGGCCACCCGATCACGGCCACCCTGCCGCCCGGCGTCGCCATCGCCGGCAGCGAGGCTTGCGTGCGGCTGGACCCGGCGCACTGCCACGTGTTCGCCAATGACCGCCGGGTTCCAGGGCAAGCGATGGGGCAGGCGGCATGAACGACAAGCCGGTCAACCAGCGCGCCTGGCTGTTCGTCATCCCCGTGCTGTGCTTCGTGATGTTCTCCTCCATCATCCCGATGATGACGGTGGTGAACTACTCGGTGCAGGACTCCATGGGCCAGAACGCGTTCTTCTGGAACGGGTCCGAGTGGTTCCAGAACCTGTTCGACCCCACGACCGACATCGGCGGGCGCTTCGCCCGCGCGCTGGTGCGCAACCTGCTGTTCTCCGCCGTCGTGCTGGCGATCGAGGTGCCGCTCGGCATCCTGGTGTCGCTCAGCATCCCGCGCCGCGGCTGGACGGTGGGGCTCGTGCTGGTGCTGATCGCGCTGCCCATGCTCATCCCCTGGAACGTGGTCGGGCTGATCTGGCAGGTGTTCGCCCGCGAGGACATCGGCCTGCTGGGCGCGGCCGTGAACGGCCTGGGCATCCACTACAACGACACGCAGGACCCGTTCTCCGCCTGGGCCACCATCGTGGTGATGGACGTGTGGCACTGGACCTCGATGGTGGCGCTGCTGTGCTATGCCGGGCTGAAGGCGATCCCGGACGCGTTCTACCAGGCCGCCCGCATCGACGGCGCGCGCCGCTGGTCGGTTTTCGTCAACATCGAGCTGCCCAAGCTGCGCCGGGTGCTGGTCATCGCCGTGCTGCTGCGCTTCATGGAAAGCTTCATGATCTACACCGAGCCGTCCGTCGTCACCGGCGGCGGCCCCGGCGAGGCCACCAGCTTCCTTTCGCTGGACCTGGTGAAGATCGCGCTCGGCCAGGTGGACCTCGGCAACGCGGCGGCGATGTCGCTCACCTACAACCTCATCACGCTGACGCTGTGCTACGTGTTCTTCACCACCATGACGCAGCTCGACGCGAGGAAGGGAGCATGAGCCGTAAGGCGAGGAGGCGCGCATGACCCGGCGTTTCGTCATGGGGGGTTACCTGCTCGTGCTGTTCCTGCCGATCTACTGGCTGCTGAACATGAGCTTCAAGTCCAACGAGGAGATCACCGGCGGCCTGAGCTTCTGGCCGCACCATCCCACGCTGGCGCACTACGCCTTCATCTTCAATGACCCGGCCTGGTACGGCGGCTTCCTGCACTCGCTGGAATACGTGGCGCTGAACACGGCCATCTCCGTCAGCATCGCGCTGCCGGCGGCCTACGCCTTCAGCCGCTACCGCTTCCTCGGCGACAAGCACATGTTCTTCTGGCTGCTGTCCAACCTGATGGCCCCGCCGGCGGTGTACGCCATGCCGTTCTTCAACCTGTATTCCGCCGTGGGCCTGTTCGACACGGTGTGGGCGGTGGCGCTGGCGCAGTGCCTGTTCAACGTGCCGCTGGCGGTGTGGATCCTGGAAGGCTTCATGTCCGGCGTGCCGCGCGAGATCGACGAGACGGCCGCACTCGACGGCTACAGCTTCCCGCGCTTCTTCGTCCGCATCTTCCTGCCGCTGGTCGCCAATGGCATCGGCGTGGCGGCGTTCTTCTGCTTCATGTTCTCCTGGGTGGAGCAGCTGCTCGCCACCACCCTGACCACGGTGGACGCCAAGCCGTTCGTGGCCGTGATGACGCGGACCTACTCCGCGGCCGGCATGGATTGGGGCTTGCTTGCCGCGGCCGGAGTGCTGACGATGCTGCCGGGCGCCGTCGTGATCTGGTTCGTGCGCAACAACATCGCCAAAGGGTTCGCACTTGGCCGCGTTTAGCAGCAGGGCTCTGCCCTACACCCGCAAGGAGATGGTCATTTCCTCGACCCCTGGTACTATGATCAGGTGTCCAGAGGACGACCGTCCTCTGGCGGGGTTCGGGGCAGAGCCCCGATCTTCGCTCGCCAGGGGGCAGTAATGGCCTGGATGGCCTGGACCTGGCAGACGGCCGGCTTCTTCGCCGCCATCGCCGCCTCGCTCGTGGCCCTCACCCTGCTCGCTATCTACCGCCCGGAGACGCCGCGCCGCGGCATCCTGGGCTATCCCACCACGCGGGGCGACCGCTTCTTCGTCTCGCTGCTCGGCACGGCGTTCCTGTTCATCCTGTGGATGCGCTTCGGCGGCGACGTGCTGTGGTATCCGCTCGCGGCGGCGCTGGCCTTCGCGGCGGCGATGTTCCGGTTCGCCTAAGCAAAGCAAAAGGGAGAGAACGCCATGAAACGCCGTGACGTCATGAAAGGCGCCGCCGCAGCGGCCGGCGCCGGGGTGCTGATCCGCAGCGGCGTGTCGCACGCGCAGCAGGTGGACGCGGCCAAGAAATGGGTGGACGGCGAGTTCCAGCCGTCCACGCTCAGCAAGGACGCGCAGATGGCGGAGATGGAATGGTTCATCAAGGCCGCCAAGCCGTTCGCCGGCATGCAGGTCAACACCGTCTCCGAGATCCTCAAGGTGCACGACTACGAGTCGCACACGCTGACCCAGGCGTTCGCCGAGATCACCGGCATCAAGGTCAACCACGACCTGATCGACGAGGGCAACCTGGTGGACAAGATCGAGGTCGAGATGCAGTCCGGCCGGCCGATCTACGACATGTGGATGAACGATTCGGACTTCATCGGCACCCACCCGCGCTACGGCGACATCGTCGGCGGCTCGCTCACCGACTTCATGGCGGGCGAGGGCAAGGACGTCACCAGCCCGACGCTCGACCTGCCGGACTTCATGGGGCTGTCCTTCGGCACCTTCACCGACGGCAAGCTGTACCAGCTGCCGGACCAGCAATTCGCCAACCTGTACTGGTTCCGGCATGACTGGTTCCAGCGCCCCGAGCTGAAGGCGGCGTTCAAGAAGCAGTTCGGCTACGAGCTGGGCGTGCCGGTGAACTGGTCCGCCTACGAGGACATCGCCGACTTCTTCAGCAACACGGTGAAGGAGATCGACGGCGTCCGCGTCTACGGCCACATGGACTACGGCAAGAAGGACCCCTCGCTCGGCTGGCGCTTCACCGATGCCTGGCTGTCCATGGCGGGCGCCGGCGACCGCGGGCTGCCCAACGGCCGGCCGGTGGACGAGTGGGGCATCCGCATGGAGGACAGCATCCCGCGCGGCTCCTCCATCCGACGCGGCGGCGACGCCAACGGCCCGGCGGCGGTGTACGCGCTGACCAAGTACATCGAGTGGCTCAAGAAATACGCGCCGCCCGAGGCCGCCGGCATGGACTTCCTGGAATCCGGCCCGGTGCCGGCGCAGGGCCACATCGCGCAGCAGATCTTCTGGTACAGCGCCTTCACCGACAGCCTGACCAAGCCCGGCCTGCCGGTGATGAACGAGGACGGCACGCCGAAGTGGCGCATGGCGCCGAGCCCGCACGGCCCCTACTGGAAGGACGGCATGAAGCTCGGCTACCAGGATGTCGGCTGCTGGACGCTGCTGAAGTACGCGCCCCCGGAAAAGATCAAGGCTGGCTGGCTCTACGCCCAATTCTGCACCTGCAAGACCGTGACGCTGAAGAAGGCGCTGGTCTCGCTGCACATCATCCGCGAGAGCGACGTGTGGAGCCAGGCGCTGACCGACATGGCGCCCAAGGTGGGCGGGCTGGTGGAGTTCTATCGCAGCCCCGCGCGCAAGGAGTGGACCCCCACCGGCGTCAACGTGCCGGACTACGGCAAGATGGCGCAGGTATGGTGGCAGAACATCTCCAACGCCATCTCCGGCTCCGCCACCCCGCAGCAGGCGATGGACGGCCTGGCGCGCGACCAGGACGCCATCATGACCCGGCTGCAACGCTCCGGCGTGATGGGCAAGCTCGGCCCGGTGATGAACGAGGAGCGGGACCCGGAATACTGGTACGCCAAGGCCGAGAAGGACGGCAACCTCGCCCCGCAGCGCAAGCTGGCCAACGAGAAGCCGCAGGGCGAGACGGTGGACTACGACACCCTGCTCAAGACCTGGGCCGCCTCCCCCCCGAAGCGCACCGGCTGACGCCGTGATGCCTGCCCTCGCTTTCTTCTCCCTCTCCCGCTTGCGGGAGAGGGGCGGGGTGAGGGTGATCCACGCACCACAACCGACATGACATCTCCCATCCTCGTCATCGACCAGGGCACCACCTCCACTCGGGCCATCGCGTACGGCCCGGACCGGGTGCCGCTCGCCGCCGCGCAGCAGGAGTTCCCGCAACTCTACCCGCGCTCCGGCTGGGTGGAACACAACCCGGAGGCGCTGTGGTCCACGGCACTCGCCACCGCCCGCGAGGCCTTGCAGCGTTCGGGCGTCGAGCCGCGCGCCCTGGCCGCCATCGGCATCGCCAACCAGCGCGAGACCACCCTCGTCTGGGACCGCCAGACCGGCCGGCCGATCCACAACGCCATCGTCTGGCAGGACCGCCGCACCGCCGCCGCCTGCGAGGCCCTGGAGCGGGACGGCCATGCCGAGGCCGTCGCCGCCATCACCGGGCTGCGCATCGACCCGTATTTCTCCGCCACCAAGATCGGCTGGCTGCTGGACAACGTGGCCGGTGCGCGCGCCCGGGCCGAGGCCGGCAGGCTCGCCTTCGGCACGGTGGACAGCTTCCTGCTCTGGCGGCTGACCGGCGGCCGGGTGCACGCGACGGACGCCACCAACGCCTCCCGCACCCTGCTGTGCGACATCGCCACCGGCGCGTGGAGCGAGCCGATGCTGCGGCTGTTCGGCGTCCCTGCGGCCATGCTGCCCACCATCCAGGACAGCGCCGGGCTGTTCGGCACGACCGATCCCGGGCTGCTGGGCGCGGCCGTGCCGGTGCGCGGCATCGCCGGGGACCAGCAGGCCGCCCTCGTCGGCCAGGCCTGCTTCAGCCGCGGCATGGTGAAGGCGACCTACGGCACCGGCGCCTTCGTGCTGCTGAACGTGGGCGGCGAGCCGCTCGCCTCCACCCATCGCATGCTAAGCACCATCGCCTATCAGCTGCGTGGCCGGCGCAGCTACGCGCTGGAAGGCTCGATCTTCTCCGCCGGCGCCGCGGTGCAATGGCTGCGCGACGGCTTGGGCCTGGTGGCGGACGCCGCGGAGACCGGCATCCTCGCCGCGCAAGCCGACCCGGCGCAGCCCGTGTACGTGGTGCCCGCCTTCACCGGCCTCGGCGCGCCGTACTGGGACAGCCATGCCCGCGCCGCCATCAGCGGCATCTCCCGCGGCACCACCCGCAACGAGCTGGCCCGCGCCGTGCTGGAAGCCGTCGGCTACCAGACCCGCGACCTGCTGCAAGCCATGCTGGACGACGCCGGCTGGACCGGCGAGACGGTGCTGCGCGTCGATGGCGGCATGACCGCGAGCGACTGGACCATGCAGTTCCTCGCCGACATGGCGGGCGTGCCGGTGGAGCGCCCCGGCAGCCTGGAAACCACGGCGTTGGGCGCAGCCTACCTCGCTGGGCTCGATGCAGGGTTGTATCCGGAACCGGACTCGTTCCAGCAGCAATGGACGCCCGCGCGCCGCTTCACCCCGGCCAGGGCCGGGCCGGAGCGTGAAGCCAGGTATGCCGGCTGGGGCAAGGCCGTGGCGCAAACCCTGCGCCAGCCGGGCTGACCATGCGCGTCACGTTCCGCTGCGACCCGGCGCTGCTCGGCTCCCTGCCGCCGCCGATGCCCGCACGGGATGCCTTGCCCGACTGGCTCCGCGCCATGCCGCGCACCGCCGCCTCCGACATGCACGAGGCGCCCGTCCGCACCGTCAAGCAGTGCCCGCCCTTCGTGGATGCCATGGCGCACGGCTTCGTCATCCCGCTCGCCTGCGACGTGACGGTGCGGGGCGGCGCGCTGTCCTGGGACTGGGACCTGCCGCCGCTGGCCGCCGGGCGTCACCCGCGCGCCCCGGTCAGCTTCCATGCCCCGGCGCAGCTGGCGGGCACGCCGTTCCACGCGCCGGGCCAGGTGGTGGTGAAGTTCAACAGCTTCTGGACCATCGAGCTGGAGCCGGGCTGGTCGCTGTTCGCCACCCACCCGGTCAACCGCACGGACCTGCCGTTCCGCCTGCTCAGCGGCCTGGTGGATTGCGACCGCTTCCACGATGTCGGCCTGCTGTTCCCCGCCACCTGGACCGACCCGGCATGGGAGGGCGTGCTGCCCCGCGGCACACCGGTCGCGCAGTGCTTCCCGGTGCCGCGCCAGACGCTGCACCTGGCGCAGGAGGCGCTGGACCCGGCGGCGTACGACGGCCTGGCCGCCAGCCTGATGGCGGGACCGGGCGTGTACCGCAAGGAGGTCCGCGCCGCCCGCTCAGGCCCGCCCGGCGAGCTCGGCCCGCAGGGCGTCGGGGCGCAGCCAGAGCCGCCCGAGCTGGGGTGACGCCAAGGCCTGGGC
>CAXTTH010000065.1:0-8765 GCA_964247035.1 uncultured Acetobacteraceae bacterium | reverse complement strand
TCGCCCGGGCGTCCGTCGCGAGCAGACGGGCGAGTTCCGGGGCGTCCGCTGGGGTGGCGGCGCGCACCTCCACGCCGTAACGCAGGCCGGTGGCCACCTACCCGGCCGGCGCGAGCGGGCAGGCCTCCTCCACCAGCGGCTTCCAGGCCTCGGCGGCCGGGGTGGTGGCGACCAGCTTCTGCAAGTCCCACTTGGAGCGGCTCTCGGCGGCGGTCTTCACCTGGTAGAGGTAGGCCGGCAGCAGGCACAGCCCGTCCTGCCGGATGCGGCCCGGGCCGAACGCGTCGTCCTCGGTCGGCATCGCCTTCATCTGCGCGCACGCCGCAGCGCCGTCCCGGGCGCGCTCCGGACCCAGCGCCGCCACCGCCTTGAGGTAGTGCAGCGCGCCGCCGTAGCAGCCGGCCTGGATCATGTTGGGCGGCGCTTGGTTGGGCATCGCGTCCTGCACCGCCTTGGTGAAGCGCCGGGTGCCCTCGTTGGCGTCCCAGTAGAACGAGGTGCTGGCGTACAGGCCTGCGCCGATCTCGGTGCCGATCGCCTGGATGTCCGAGATCTCCAGCAGCAGCGCCGCCACCCGCATCGTCTGCAGCAGCCCGAACTCGTGCGCCTGCTTGACGCAGTTTACGGTGTCGGCGCCGGCGTTGGCCAGGCCGAGCACGTTGGCCCCGCCCGACTGCGCGGCGAGCAGGAAAGAGGAGAAGTCCGTTGTCCCCGGGAACGGGTAGCGCTGCTCGCCGGTGACGGCGGCGCCCGCCTCCTTGGCGAAGCGGATCGCGTCGCGCGCCAGTTGCTGGCCGAACACGTAGTCCGCCGTGACGAACGCCCACTTGTCGCCGCCGATCCTGGTCACCTGCGCGGCGGTGGAGCGGGCCAGCATGTAGGTGTCGTATGACCAGTGTATGGTGACGGGCGTGCACTGCGCCCCCGTCAGGTCCCCGGTGCCAGCGCCGGTGTTGACGTAGAGCTTGTTCTTCTCGCGCGCGATGGAGTTCACCGCCAGCGCCACCGAGGAGGTCGGCACGTCCATGATGACGTCCACGCCGTCCTGGTCGAACCATTGCCGGGCAATGGCGGCGCCTGCATCCGGCTTGTTCTGGTGGTCCGCCGCCAGCACCTGGACATCGAAGGCGCTGGACTGGAACTGACGCACAGCCTGCTTTACGCAGGCGACCGAGCCTGGTCCCGAAGTGTCGCGGTAGGGGCCCGACATGTCGCTCAGCACGCCGATCTTGATGACGGGGCGAGCCTGGGCCCGCGCCGCCACCGGGATCGTGGCGGCGGCGGCAAGCAGGGAGCGGCGGGTCAGCATCGTTCGGATCCTTGCGATATCCGCCCGCCGCCGGCCTGCTCAGGCGGCCAGGGCCTCGCGCGCATGGGTCGCCAGCCGCTGCCGGATGGCCTCGACCTCGTAGCCCTGGATGAGCCGCGGGGCGAAGTACTCGGCCGGCCCGCTCATGTCGCCGCCATGCTCGGCCGCGTTGTGGAACAGCCCGCGGCTGCCGTCGTCCACGAACGTCTCGCTGGGGGCGCCCTCGGCCAGGATTACGTCGTGCCGGGCCAGCTCGATGTGGATGTAGTCCACCCGCTGGGCGGCCCGGTCCTGCGTGATGCTGCTGCCGTTGACGAGGCTGGCGGCGGGCACCAGCACGCCGTCCAGGAACATGGCGTGGCAGGGGGAAACCAGCAGGTCACGGTGCGGCAGGCCCGCGCCGAGGGCGCCGGCGCTGATGCGGATCGGCAGCAGGTGGGGCTGCCCGGCCAGGAAGCGCCCGGCATAGCTGCGCCGTCCCACCCAGACGATCGGCTCGGACTGCCCGGCCGCCGTCGTCACGATATCCCCGGCGCGCAGCTGCTCCGCTGCGACCTCTCCGGCCGGCGTCAGGATCCGGGTCCCGGCGGCGTAGCAGGCGATGCTGACCAGGGTGCCGCCGCTGGCGTCGCTGGCGAGGCTGATGACGGGGGCGGACGAACTGGTTTCGTCCACCTGGTCGAACGTGAACAGGGGGTGGCCCGTGGAGGACTCGATCGCGACGCTGTACTGCGTGTAACCGGGTTGCACGGCGACCTGCGTGACGGCGGCCGTCTCGCCGGACTGGAAGCTGATCTCGGTCAGGTCCACCGCGGCGGACGCGAGCGGGTCGATGGTGTCGGTCAGGGCGGATGCGCTGGTGCCGAGCGACAAGGTGCCGCCGCTCAGGTTGAAGACATCGGTGCCGGAGGTCGCGCCGACATCGAGCTTGCCGCCCTGGAGGGTGAACGTGGTGGCGCCTTTGGCGATGGCCACGGACGCGGCGCCGCCGAAGACGACGAAGTTGTTGTTGCCGGTCCCTTGCAGGATCGCGACGGCCAAGGTGCTGGACGCCGACGCGCCAACCTGCACCTCCGCGCTGTTGGCGAGCGTCGTGGTCCCCTGCAAGGTGGTGCTGCTGCCGTTGTCCACAGACAGCACGCCGCCGTCGAAGGACGTGCTGCCGGTGACGGTGAGCACGCCGTTGACGTTCAGCTCCTGGAGCGACGAAGAGCCCTGGGACGAATAGGTGAGCGAGGCGACGTTGTAGGCCGGGTCAGCCGCGCTGACCTGGACGACCGAGGACCCGGACGTGGAGCCAGCGATCGAGACGTCGTCCCCGGTCATCGGGACCCCGTTGCTCCAGTTGCCGGCGAGGTCCCATGCTTGGTCGCCGGAGGTCGTCTTGAAGCTGTCGGAGGCCATCAGCTCAATGTCCTGTTGGTTTCGGGGTCAGATTTACCCGCAATGTTCGCCACCGGTCAATCGGATCGGACATAGGGCAGCGCTCGGCTGACAATGCGCGCGGACTCGCCTACATGGAAGCCATGACCGACACCCCGCTCGATCGCATCCGCAACTTCTCCATCATCGCCCACATCGACCACGGCAAGTCCACCCTGGCCGACCGGCTGATCCAGGCCTGCGGCGGGCTGACCGACCGGGAGATGACCGCGCAGGTGCTGGACAACATGGACCTGGAGAAGGAGCGCGGCATCACCATCAAGGCGCAGACGGTGCGGCTGGCCTACAAGGCGCAGGACGGGCTGACCTACGAGCTGAACCTGATGGACACGCCGGGCCACGTGGACTTCGCCTACGAGGTCAGCCGCTCGCTGGCCGCCTGCGAGGGCAGCCTGCTGGTGGTGGACGCCTCCCAGGGCGTGGAGGCGCAGACCCTGGCCAACGTGTACCAGGCGATGGACGCCAACCACGAGATCGTCCCCGTGCTGAACAAGATCGACCTGCCGGCCGCCGAGCCGGAGCGGGTGCGCCAGCAGATCGAGGACGTGATCGGCATCCCGGCGGACGACGCGGTGATGATCAGCGCCAAGACCGGGCTCAACATCGGCGGCGTGCTGGAGGCGCTGGTGACGCGCCTGCCGCCGCCCACGGGCGACGCGGCCAAGCCGCTGACCGCGCTGCTGGTGGACAGTTGGTATGACCAGTACCTCGGCGTGGTGATCCTGGTGCGCGTGCGGGACGGCCGGCTCAAGCGCGGCATGAAGGTCCGCATGATGAGCAACGGGGCGGCCCACCTGGTCGAGCAGGTCGGCGTGTTCACGCCGAAGATGATCGCCACCGACGACCTTGGGCCGGGCGAGATGGGCTACATCACCGCCGCCATCAAGACGGTCGCCGACTGCAACGTGGGCGACACCATCACCGACGACCGCAACCCGGCAATGCAGGCGCTGCCGGGGTTCAAGCCCTCCGTCCCCGTGGTGTGGTGCGGCCTGTTCCCGGTGGATGCCGACGATTTCGAGAAGCTGCGTGACAGCCTGGGCAAGCTGCGGCTGAACGATGCGAGCTTCCATTACGAGGCCGAGACGTCGGCCGCGCTCGGCTTCGGCTACCGCTGCGGCTTCCTCGGCCTGCTGCACCTCGAGATCATCCAGGAGCGCCTGAGCCGCGAGTTCGACCTCGACCTGATCGCGACGGCGCCCTCCGTGGTATACGAGATCCACCGCAACACCGGCGCGGTGGAGCTGCTGCACAACCCGGCGGACATGCCGGACCCGACCTTCATCGACCACATCAGCGAGCCGTGGATCAAGGCCACCATCATGGTGCCGGACGACTATCTCGGCTCCGTGCTGACGCTGTGCAACGAGCGCCGCGGCCAGCAGCAGGACCTCACCTACGTCGGCAACCGCGCCATGGCGGTGTACCGCCTGCCGCTGAACGAGGTGGTGTTCGACTTCTACGACCGCCTGAAGTCGATCAGCCGCGGCTATGCCAGCTTCGACTACGCCATGGCCGACTACCAGGAGAGTGATCTCGTGCGCATCACCATCCTGGTCAACCAGGACCCGGTGGACGCGCTGAGCTTCATCGCCCACCGCAGCGCCGCCGAGCACCGGGGCCGCGCGATCTGCGCCAAGCTGAAGGAGCTGATTCCGCGCCAACTGTTCAAGATCGCGGTGCAGGCGGCGATCGGCGGCCGGGTGATCGCGCGCGAGACGATCGGCGCGCTGAGCAAGGACGTGACCGCCAAGTGCTACGGCGGCGACATCAGCCGCAAGCGCAAGCTGCTGGACAAGCAGAAGGAGGGCAAGAAGCGGATGCGGCAGTTCGGCAAGGTGGAGATTCCGCAGAGCGCGTTCCTGGCGGCGTTGAAGATGGACGCTTAAGGCTTTCTATGTGCTGCCTTTCGCGCGGGCATGCTGAGACAAGGCCTTCGGTGAATGCTTAGTCACAGGCAGCGTCGCACAAGCGACTATGAATTGCTTTTGCAGCGTCACCTGACTTTATCAATAGAATTGCGTGAAGTCGGCCAAGAACTAATCCAGCAGTTAATGCACACTGCTGAGCTTTTGGATCAGATAGACGGCATGGAACAAGAGTATATGCAAGTGGTAGCTAAGATCAGCAGCTTGAGGGAGTTGGAAGCGATGCTCGGGGTGGCAAAGAGCACCAATGGCGTTGAGAAGGATCCGTGCGCTTCAGGCATCCCCAGGAATGATTAGATCTATCGCTGGGAAATCGGTCCGGTATCGCCGTTTATCCCGCGTCAGCAAAGTCCAACCCGCAGCGCTCGCGTGGGCGCCAATGAAGAAATCCGGCAGGACGCCCGTCCGCGTTCCCCCTCCTTTGCGATAACGCTGATACGCCTTTCCCGCGAGGAACGATGCTGCCCGCGGCGTCGGCGCAATCTCGATGCCGGCCTCAGTCAGGTGGCTGTCCAGCATCTCGCGCATGGCGTATCGAACCGACAGTTCGGCATAGATCACGTCATTGACGACGATCGGGCCCCTGAACGCCGCCAACTCCAACTGCCGGGCCGACCAGCCATGCCAGTTCTCATCCTTGTTGATGACATCAAGCAGAACATTGGTATCGACCAGCGTGACGCTCAATCTTCACCGCGCAGCAGCGCCATGAGTTCGTCCGTCGTCGGTCCCGGCCCAGCAGACCCAGCCAGGGATGCAAAACGGCTCCGCCGCGGCGGCACGCTGGGGTTGACCAAAACCACGCGGCCGTCCTGGTCCAGCTGGAAATCGATCTCACTGCCCGGGATGATCCCGAGGCGGTCGCGCACGGGTTTGGGTATCGTCACCTGCCCTTTCGAAGTCACTCGGCTTGACATCCCCCTTCTCCGTATTGCCACCTGCACCGTGGTTATACCACATGTACAGGCCGTTTTCGAGGAACTCGACTTCCATGTCCCCCGGCTACCTCCCCTTCGCCGGCGCGCTCGAGCTGCCCGCCTTCCTGTGCGACAATTGCGGCTACTGGCAGCGCCACTTCGCCCCGCCGCCATCCTGCCCGATGTGCCTCGACTCCCGCCACGTCGTGCCGCAGGACGGCTGGCGGTTCTGGACCCGGGCCGAGGCGCAGGCCCGCTTCCCCTGCCATTGGGCCGAACTGGAACCCGGGGTGTGGCGGTTCTGGAACGAGCCGGTCGGCGGCATCGGCCCCAGCGGCTACCTGCTCCAAACGCCCGCGGGTAACATGGGCTTCGAGGGGTGCCCGGTGTTCAGCGAGGCGGCGCTGGACCACATCGCCGCCCTCGGTGGCCTGGCGGCGCTGTCCGCCTCCCACCCCCACGCCTACGGCGCGCTGTGGCAGCTGCAGGACCGGTTCGACCCGGAGCTGGCCCTGCACCCCGGGGACCTCGCCTGGTCGGGCGCGCTCAAGGTAAGCTGGCCGTGGGACGAGACGCTGGAGCCGCTGCCCGGGCTGGAGCTGCACCTGACCGCCGGGCACTTCGACGGCCACGCGGTGCTGCTCGACCGGGCGCGCGGCATCCTGTTCTGCGGCGACGCGCTGAAGTTCGAGATGGCGGCCGACGACCCGCGGCGGGCATTGACCATCTCGGCGCACAAGGCGTTCGTGCGCGGCATCCCGCTCACCCCGCGCGAGCTGCGGCGCTACCGCGACGTGTTCGCCAGCCTGCCCTTCACCCAGACCTGGACGCCGTTCGAGCAGGCCCGCAACAGCGGCCGGCGGGAGGCGCTGGCATTGATCGACGGGATGCTGGCCACCCGCCCGCACGCTGCCCCGGTGCGGCTGGACGCCCTTCCGCGCCATTGCTAGAAGCGGCGGCAGCGGGACAGGTGGCCGAGCGGTTTAAGGCGCACGCTTGGAAAGCGTGTGTGCGTTAACGCGTACCGTGGGTTCGAATCCCACCCTGTCCGCCATGCTTAGCACGAGATGTCCACCGTCCGCATCCCTGCCTCGCTGTAGCGCGCGCCGATGGCGGCCCCGGCCGGCAGGGCCTGCCCGATCGCCGCCAGCTCCGCCGCGCTGAGGTCGATAGCGGCGGCGCCGACGTTCTCCTCCAGGTAGCGCACTTGCTTGGTGCCCGGGATCGGCACGATGTCGTCGCCCTGCGCCAGCACCCAGGCGAGCGCCAACTGGCCCGGCGTGCAGCCCTTCGCCGCGGCGATGTCATGCATCTTGCGGACCAGGCGGAGGTTCTGCTCCAGCGCCGCCGCCTGGAAGCGCGGCGAGGTGCGGCGCCAGTCGTCGTGCGCCAGGGCTTCGGCCGAGGTGATCCGCCCGGTCAGGAAGCCGCGGCCGAGCGGGCTGTAGGGCACGAAGCCGATGCCCAGCTCGCGCAGCACGGGGATGATCTCGGCTTCCGGGTCCCGCGACCAGAGCGAATACTCGGTTTGCAGCGCCGCGATCGGGTGCGTCGCGTGGGCGCGGCGGATGGTCGCCGGGGACGCCTCAGACAGGCCGAGCCAGCGCACCTTGCCCGCCCGCACCAGCTCGCCCATCGCGCCGACCGTGTCCTCGATCGGCGTGTCCGGGTCCACGCGGTGCTGGCAGTAGAGGTCGATCACGTCCAGCCCGAGCCGTTGCAGGCTCGCCTCGCAGGCGGAGCGCACGTAGTCCGGCTTGCCGCTGATCCCGGTGCGCTCGCCGCCGGGTCCCCAGGTGTTGCCGAACTTGGTGGCGACCGTCACCCGGTCCCGCACGGGGCGCAGCGTGCGGCCGACCAGCGCCTCGTTGGCGCCTTGCGCATACATGTCTGCGGTGTCGAAGAAGCTGACGCCCAGCTCCACCGCCCGGCGCAGCGTGCGGGCGCTCTCGGCGTCGTCCCCGGCGCCGTAATAGGCGGACATGCCCATGCAGCCCAGGCCGAGGGCGGAGATGCGTGGCCCGTCGCGGCCCAGCCTGCGCTGCCTCATGGCCGTTCGCGCCGCGTGCCGTCGCCGGGGATAGGCGGGGGGCCGTCCTGCAAGCCGTAGCTGGCGAAGCCGCGGACCGCCTCGGCGATCTCCGCATCCGTCAGCACGACGGGGCCGCCGATGGAGAGGCTCAGGCAATATTGCTTGGCCAGGGTTTCCAGCTCCACCGCCAGCCACATCGCCTTGGCCAGGGTCGGCCCGGCCACGATCATGCCGTGGTTGGCGAGCAGGCAGGCGTTGCGCCCCTCCATCGCCTTGAGCGCCAGCCCGGCCAGCTCGGCCGTGCCGAACATGGCGAACGGCGCGCAGCGCACGGTGCTGCCGCCGAACGCCGCGATCATGTAGTGCACCGCCGGGATGTCCCGCCGCAGGATCGACAGCGTCGTGCAGTACGGCGCGTGGGTGTGCACCACGGCGCCCGCCTCCGGACGGCCGTTCAGGATGGCCAGGTGGAACGGCCACTCGGTGGAGGGCTTGAGCGGCCCGGTCCAGGCGCCCTGCCCGTCCAGCTTCATGACGGCCAGGTCCTCCGGCCGCATCGCGTCGTAAGGCGTGGCGGAGGGGGTGACGAGCATGGCGTCGCCCCAGCGGGCGGAGATGTTGCCCGAGGTGCCCTGGTTGATGCCGAGCGCGTTCATCTGCCGGGCCGACTCGACGATGGCGCGGCGGAGGTCCTGTTCGTTCATGACGGCGATCCTAGCATAAGTTGCTGCGGTGCGGTACAGCCCGCGCCATGCTGCAAATCGACAACCTGGTGTTTAATGCCTGGGGCCGGCGCTTCTTCGACCGCGCCAGCATCACCCTGCCCATCGGCGCCAAGGTGGGCCTGGTCGGGCGCAACGGCGCGGGCAAGACGACGCTGTTCAAGCTCATCACCGGCGCCCTGCAAGCGGATGGCGGCGACATCGCCCTGCCCAAGGCCGCCCGCCTCGGCGTGGTGGACCAGGAGCATCCGGCGACGCCGGACTCGCTGCTCGACACCATCCTCGCCGCCGACGCCGAGCGCGCCGCCCTGCTGCTGGCCGCCGACACGGCGGCGCCGGAGGACATCGCCGGGCTCTACGAGCGGCTGGGCGAGATCGACGCCGACCGCGCGCCGGCCCGCGCCGGGGATATCC
>CAXTTH010000064.1:0-8828 GCA_964247035.1 uncultured Acetobacteraceae bacterium | reverse complement strand
ATCCCCCCTCGAACCGTGATGGAACGCACCAAAGGTTGTGATGGTCGGCTCTTACAATGAGACGATGGGTAAGCGTTATCCTCGTCAGCCCAACTGGGTCACACCTTACCGCTTGCAGTCGAGATAGGAGAGCAAGTAAGCAGGCGGCAACTTACCATGCAGCCAGCCAACAAGCTGAATGGTCAACCATTTAACAAAATGACGGGTAGATATGCCAACCATCGCTATCGTCAGCCAAAAAGGGGGTGCTGGGAAAACCACTCTCGCCATTCACCTCGCCGCCGCGGCGCAGGACGCTGGCCATGTCGCGCTAATCGTAGACACAGATCCTCAAGCGACCGCCAGTTAGTGGGGGCAGTGGCGAGAGGGTAGGGTACCGGAGGTAATCGATTGCGGCGCGCCTAGCCTGCTAGCCCGCAAGATCGGTCAGGCAGCCGAACTGGGCGCAGAGTTCATTGTTATCGACACCCCACCCCACGCAGATGCGATGGCGCGAGAGGCCTGTCGTGTTGCCGACCTGCTGCTAGTTCCTTGTCGCCCTCGAACATTCGATCTTAATGCGGCTCGCACCACGGCCGACCTGGTAAAGGCGACAGGCAAGCCTGCCTTTGTGGTCTTCGTGGCCGGCCCTCCAAAGGCGGCAGTCCTCTACGGTGAGGCGGCCGACGTGATCTACGGGGTAGGTCTGCCTGTCGCGCCGGTGATGCTGCCCGAGCGCGGCGATTATCATCACAGCACTGGATCCGGCCTGACTGCGCAGGAACATGCCCCAGGCGGGAAGGCGGCCCTAGAAGTAGCCGCGCTCTGGGTGTGGGCAGAGCAACAGGTTGAATGGTCAGCTAAACAACACGCTAGATTGTCCACCATGCAGCCAAAGCGGGGCAGAGCATGAGTGGCAGGTTTGGAGTTCTGAAGCAGAAGCCCTCTGTTCCAGATGCTGTCGCGGACACACGGGCCGACGTCGCTACATCCGAGCCGACTGTTAAGGCAGCTCGACAAGATCGAGCTGGAAAGATGATGGTGGGCGGTCACTTCAGCCACCAGCTCGGCCGCACGATCAAGGTCCTAGCGGCCGAAAACGGGATGACGGTGCAGTCTCTCGTGGGCGAGGCGCTGGACGATCTGCTGCGTAAATACGGGAAACATCCATTTGGAGAGCGGTGATGGCTGACCGCTAGCGGTCAGCCGACCATGACGTCTCCAGCCGGCGAAGCCGGTCCAGGACGCCATCACGAACCGACGTTGCGAGCGCGCTCGGAAAGCCCGCGGGTAGGCCAGCCAGCGTCTCCTCCAGTGCTCTTGGCACCGTCGTCGCGAGCTCCTCGAACAATGCCTCCGTAATCGAAGCGCCAATGCTCGCGATAAGTGCCGTTTGCAGGAAGTGCCGAGGAAGAATCGAGTCGATCGTGTAGTGCCGGTTGTCGCCGACGGCCATCGACAGGCGAAACCGGTTTCGGCGGATCTGGCCGGCATCGACGGCGGGCTGAGCCGATAAGACATCGTAGAAGGGCGTCATGCCGAACCGGCCACCTGGACGCAGGAACACGCTCACGTTCTTGGCGTGCCCGTCCGTAGCGCCCAGCAGCCAGAACGCGATGTTGGCCTTCAACAGGGCGCCTTGATCGGCGGCAGGATCGTCGCTCCCGGCAAGAAGCCGTAGCAGCTGCGGCAAGCCGGGCCCGCCGTCCGACTCGTATTTGACGGCCGGCGGCGTGCCCGTTGCCTGGCACATGTCCTCCTGAGGCAAGCGGAGGAGGCGTCCGTCCTGGGTCCACCGGCGATCGAAGCGCTCGATTACCAGCGCCCGGCGCCCGGCGAAGTCGGCCATCTCGACACGCGCCGTGGGGAGGCCGAAAGCCGCCATGAGCCGCATGCAGAGATACTCGTTCTCGACGCTCTTGGAGAAGTCGACGCCGTCGGGCAAGGGGCCGATCGCCGGCTTCAGGATGTGCGTCGTCGGCGTCGTGCCGACCGGCATGCACCACCGTCCTTTGTGGAAGAGCAGGGCGGTCTTCTCCTGGGCACCGGCGAGGGAAATGCGGAACGCCTGGTCCTCCGTCATGCCGAGCGGGGCCCTTGCGAGATCGGCGAGCAAGGCCGCAATCGCCGTATCGGACATCGGGCTAGCATCGACGGATCCTACCGGCCCCGGCTCGCCCTCCGCAGGGAGGAACTGCAGCGCGCCCACGCAATCGCGGCCGATCGCGCCAAGCAGGCTGAACGCGTCCGTCCCATCCGCCCGGACACGGGTAGCGATCCGGCGCCGGATCGCCTCGTTATCCGGAAGTAGGTTGTCGAACACGGCGATCACCGATGCCCCGGTATAGCGGTCCTCCCGAAGCGGAAGAGACAGCGAAACGGGCAGGGCAGGGGGCCAGTCGAGCCATGATGCGTCGTAAGTGAAATCGATGGTGCCCGATGGCTCCCGACGGAGCAGACCGACAAGACGGCCATTCATGAACACGCGCAGGGGAGGATGGCGCGCCTTGCGCGCCATCAGAAAGCTGCCTCGATGTCAGTATCGCTCGCGGTCGATCGGGATCTGACGACGATCTCCAGCCCCAATGCGGCCATGGCGTCCATAAGGGTGCTCAGCTTGGCATCGGCGGTTCCTGCCTCCAGGGCGGAGATCGTCGCCTGGCGCAGGTTGATCCGCTCGCCGAGTTTACCCTGCGACAGACGCATCTTCTTGCGCTGCCGTCGGAGGGCAGCACCCAGGGCAGTCGGGTTCCGCACGATGCTGTCCATGATACGCTCCAGCGCTTATTACCATAATATACGTCAAAGCGTATTATATAGGAATATACGGGAAAGCGTATCACTGCGAGGAGGGTAGGCCCGCTTGGAACACGATGTTGACGGGGAACAGGGGCTGTCACCGGAAAGCATCGCACTACAACGCACCCTATCGCACCGTTGTTTGGGAGTGCGATACGGTGCGTTGCGGCAGAACAAGCGTGTCGTGGTAGTGGTGCTCACGCCGCGTCCCGCAACCCGATTTCCGGTGAAGGCAAATCTTTTGCCGGCATCCAGAACCCGATCGGCGAGCGGACCCCCACTTTCGCGGCCAACTCTTCGCCAAGCCACTGTGCCAGGACGGTCGGGCGCACCTCACCCAGCAGCTCCGCCTTACGCCGTACCAGCGCGAAGTCGCCCGGCGTCAGCCCGTCCGGCAGCCCATTGGGCGCGGTGGCACCGAGGATGCGGCGGAACGCCAGGTCCGCACGCGCCGGGGCGAGCGCATCAAACCGCAGCTTCAGCGTGAAGCGTCGCGGCACCGCGGCGTCCATGCGTTCGACCATGTTGGTGGTGCACACGAAGGGCAGGGGATGGCGCTCCATCCAGGTGAGCATCTCATCCACCTGGCTCACCTCGAAGGCGCGCGACGCGGCGCCGCGGTCGAACAGCAGCGCCTCCGCCTCGTCGATCAGCAGCAACGCGCCTTTGGTCCGCGCCTCGGCAAAGGCGGCGGCGATCGCCTTCTCGCTGCCGCCGACCCACATGGACAGCAAGTCCGAGGCGCGCTTTTGCAGCAACGGCAGGCCGATCCGGTCCGCCAGATAGTGCGCGAAGGCGCTCTTGCCGGTGCCGGGCGGCCCGGACAGGCACAGCGACCAGCCACGCGGCGCTCCAGGCCGGGCCAGCCGGGCACACAGCGTTGCAAGATCGTCCCCGCACACCGTCAGTGCCGGGTCAAACGCGGTCACGGAACAGGGTTCGGTCGTGGCGGTCACGCCCATGGCCTCGGCGACCCCGGCGAGCGCCACCTCCAACTCCGCTAGGCCGCCGCCGATCAGGCGCACGGCACGCGCCGACCCGGCCGCGATGCCTGCCGACCCCGGCCAGCGTGCCGCCAAGGCGGTCGCCGTGCCGGCCGGCAACGTCAGCGCCTCGCGGTCCAGCACACGGTCCCATATCGCCGCGCGACGGGCGGCGTCGGGCACGGGCATCTGCACCACCAGCGTCATGCGCCGCAGCGTCGCCGGGTCCATGCTGCCTGCTCCAGCGTGCGGTTGAGGAACACCTTGGAGAACGCGTCGCGTCGCGCCCCGAACGAGCGGGTGGAGTCCAGCAAATCCTCCGCTTCGTCCAGCAGCACGGCGGCATCACGGCGCTGGCGCAACAAGGTAAGGCTGAGCCGTAAGGCCGTGCCGCGGGCGCTGCGCGAAGGTTCGCTGCCCTGCGCGTCCGCTCCCTCGCCGGCCGCATAGAGGGCCAGGCCGGCACGCGTGGCGAGGGCGCGGGCGAACTCGGTCTTGCCCGTGCCGGGCGGCCCGGCGAGCAGGATGTGGATTCCGGCCTCGCCGCCCGCGGCGGCGGCGGCGAGCACCCGTGCGGCCAATGCGCCGGCGGCGCCGAGGTGGTCGAAGGAGTCCCAGGGCAGGCCGGGCTCGCACGGGCGGCCGATCAGCGCCGCCCGCCATTCGTCTCGGCCGGCGTGCACGGCGAACATGGCCGTCGCTGCTGCCCGGCTGATCGCCAGGAGGGAGGGGAAACCGTCCTCATAGACATCGTCGTCATCGAACACGATCAGCCCGCACCCGCACAGGCGTGAACCCGGCGCCAAGCGCTGCTGCACCCCATCGAGATCGCGGTCCAGCAGGATCGCGACCACGCGCGATGGGTCACCCAGGACTGCCTGCACGGCACTGGCGAACCGGGCGAGCTGGCGGCCACGGCGCACACGCAGGGCGAGCAGCAGGATGTCGAGTTCGGCCTCGTCCAGGGCGAATTCGGCCGCGGCATACCGGGCATTACGCTCGAACGGCTCGGCATAGCTGCCGCTCGACGGGAAGGCGTCGATGGCGCGTTCGAGGTCCTGGGACGTGCCGCCCGGCGTCGCCGTGCCGAGCACGACAGCCGCCGCGTCGGCAACCGACTTCAGCAGCTGGGCCGAAGCCTCGCTGCGCAGCGCGTTACGAAGATAGCGGCCGAGTTCCCATTCGGCATACGGCGTGCTCATGGCAGAGAGTCCCTGTGCGTCCTTGAAGGCCTAATCGGCGGAATGACCGCCTCAGGTCCTCGCAGGACGCGGGACGGGCGGCGTGTGCAAAAGCTGTAACGTTCGAATGCATGCTCGCCCTTTCTGTCCAAATGCTTCTGTGTGCGCCGTGAAGCGCAGACCGGCGGGATGCCGGGGCGCGGACCTAGACGGCTTGGAGGCGGAAGGTCAACCAAAATCGTTTGGAAGAACGCGCGACTTTACGGAACGAGAGCCTCAGTCGAACCGACGGAGCCGAGCACTCAGGTTGAGCAAATGAGCGAGAACCGGACCTATGACGGCCTCAACTGGCGGGACAACCCGGATGAATGGCGGCCCTCTTCCAGGTGGGCTAGATCAATCCGTCCCATGACCGACGTGATCCATCCTGCCCGCCAGATGGCGTTCGGTGTTTTGATGACCGGCCTGGAACGCGCCCGAGGCCTTGGCTTCGTGTATCGCCGCGTGGACACGACCGCGGGGCTGCAGCTGTTCATCTACACCCCGCGCTGTGTCTATGAGGATGGCTGGGACGAGTTCACCGTCATGGCCCGCGGCCTGATTGTAGATGAGGCGGCCGGCCAGGTCGTGGCCACGCCGTTCCCCAAATTCTTCAACGTCGGCGAGCGGCGGGGCGATGTGCCTGATCTGCCGTTCGAGGCTTACGAGAAGCTCGACGGCAGTCTCATCATCGCCTTTTACCATGCCGGACGCTGGCGGGCCGTCACCAAGGGGGCGTTCGGCTCCGAGCAGGCAGTCTGGGCCCAGGCCAGGTTCGATGCCGCAAACCTCTCCGCCCTGGTGCCCGGCACGACCTACCTGTTTGAGGCGGTATATCCCGAGAACCGGATCGTTGTCCGTTATAAGGATCCGGCCCTGGTCATGCTGGCGGCCTACGACAGGGCCGGGCGCGAGCTGACCTATGACAAGGTGCTTGCCACGTGCCAGGCACTCGGATGGCGCGCAGCCCGGCGTTATGCGTTCGCCAGCGTCGCCGCCATGGTAAGCCATGCGGCGACGCTGCCCCGGGACGATGAAGGCCTGGTCATCCGGTTCAGCAACGGCCTACGCTTAAAGCTCAAGGGGGCGGAGTACCGCCGTATCCATGCGCTGATCTCACGCTGCACACCGCTGGCCATGTGGGAGGCGCTGGCGGCCGGCGACGACATGGATGCGATCCGCCACGACCTGCCCGAGGAGTTCTGGAACGACTTCGACCACATCGTCCGGCTGCTGACAGCGAGCATCACCGCTATCGAAGCGAGGGTGGTAGAGGTGGCGGCCAGCGTGGCGCATCTGTCCGACAAGGAATTGGGATTATCGCTCAACGCGCTGCCGGCTGACGCGCGCGCCTATCTGTTCGGCTACCGCAAATCGGGAGCGATCACGGGGAAATCGCGTGAGTCGCTCATGCGGTCCATACGCCCGACCGGCAACACACTTGCCGGCTACGTGCCGTCCTATGCCATGGGACGCGTGCTGGACGACGCAATCTCATAGGCCGGTGAACAGACCGCCAAGGAAGACGGTCCCGCTATAGTGCCCGGAAATACCTGACCGCGGCCCAACCCTCTTGCGCACTGATGACGCGCAATGGCGTAAGCGCGCTGACGCATTTCCAGTAAGCTCGAAGGAGGGCCTACGGGGTGTCGATGGCCGGTAAGGCTTTGGCAGATTTGCGAGGCCGACCACCCCTGCGACCATTCTCCTGTGCGCTGCTTCGCTTCCGAAGTCGCTCGGCCGCCGCGGCTGGCAAAGACGGCAGCGATGGCCCGTGAAGGTAAAATGGCCGGCAGTATCGCCGTGATGAGGCCATCCACGCTGATGTGGATGTCCCAGCTCTCCAGCTCGATTGCGGAGCCATCAGGCCGAACTTCCAGCTGATCCAGCTCCTCAACCGGCACGTCCTGCAACGCACCGATCCAACCGCGGGGGATCAGGAACCCGGCATGGCGCGCCGTCACGATCTCAATGGCATCCCGGTCGGGCACGTAGCGAACTGCTTGCGCCCGGATTTCGGTCTCGGCCTCGATCCGCTCAACTGCCAGGGTCGCCGCAAACTCTGCGTCTGTCACGCGCTGCTTGGTCATTGCCTTATCTCAGCGCGTCCACATCCGAGCGGCGATGGCGCGCTCTTCCTCGCCCACGGCCTCGGCGTAGATGGCGGTCGTGGTGAGCTGGGCGTGGCCCAGCCAGCGCTGCACCATGTTGAGCGGAATGCCTTGGCCCACGGCGGCCACCCCTAGCGCGTGGCGCAGCCCCTTGGGGCTGGCCTGCGCGCCCTCGATCCCGGCGACGGCCAGCACCTCCTTGACCCGGCGCCACGCCGTCGCCCGCGAGAAGGACCATAGCGGCGCTTTCGCGGCCGGGCCGCGCAGGCTGCGGATGCCGAACACCAAGTCGAGCATGGTGGCCAGCTCCGGCGGGATCGGCACGGTGCGGAACAGCCCGCGGCGGCGCTTCTTGAGCGTCTCGAAGGTCACGGTCCCGGCCACCACGTCGACCTGCGCGCCGGTCAGCGCGAGCGCCTCGCTGATGCGGCAGCCGGTCCAGGCCAGGGTGTGGCAGAAGGCCCGCACGTCGCGCGGCACCTGGTCGGCGGCGGCGAGGAAGCGGGCGTGCTCGGCGCCGCTGAGGTATTTGCGGCCGCCCTGCTGGTCGTGGATCGACATCATGGCACCACCACGTCGATCAGGCTGCCGAAGCGGCGGAAGTCGGCCTCGTTGAAGGTGAGCAGGCGCGTCTCACCTTGGGCGAGCATGGTGGCGACGATGTTGGCGTCATGGACCTGCTTGCCGCCGAACGCGAACGAGCGGCTCAGTTTGATCAGCTCGTCCCAGACCGGCTGCCCATCCTCAAGGATGGCAAAGCGCCGGACGAAGCCGTCGGTGTCGGCCACGGCCTCCGCAAATGTAAGCGCCCGCGACCAAGTCTGCGGCCGGGTGGTTGCGGCTAGGTATTCCCGCAGCACCTGGCGCGGGACTGCGACCCGTCCTTGCGCCCTGAGCCGTGCGAGGGCGGCGCGGGCGCGGAGGTGCTCGGGCGCGGTCGAGATGGTGGCTTGAACGAGGACGTTGGTGTCAACGACACTCACCGCCCGTCGTCGCCGTACATGTCTTCGCGGCGCAGGCTGAGGCCTTTGGGCCACGGGCCGAGGTCGTGGACGGGCAAATCGTCGAGGCTGAGGTCGGCCGGGGGGTGCTGGTTGGGCTGCTCGTTGATTTCGATCCGGGCCGTGTACTCGCCGGCCGCGAGCGGGGTGGTCGTAGAAATGGCCCCGTCCGGGGTGACGATGATGCGGGTGTTGATGACGGTCATGAGCGGCCTCCGGACAGGCTGGATCGAGTGATCCCACGACTCTTGTTTCACAGATGTCCTGCGGCAGTCCAGCAGGATCAGCGGCTCACGGCCTGACCATCGGCGTTTGCTGGATCGCCGGCCATCCGGGGCGGGGCAGGGGCGTCGCCCGCCCCGGCGCCACATCCCATCCGTGAAACACTATTACCCATAGTGTTTCAGGACGATCGTTCGTCGGCAGCACGATCCTACGTGCTTGGGATTTGATCTACGCTCCGGGGGGGAGCAACTACCGCTCGGGGACACCACCGTCTCACTGGCCGGATTTCGATCCACGCCCCCGCGCGGGGGGCGCCATTATCGAACAGTGCCCGACACAGATATTCATGCCGTTTCGATCTACGCCCCCGCGCGGGGGCGACGCCACTGGAAAACAGCGCGGCCCCGTTGCTGTCGTTTCGATCCACGCCCCCGCGGGGGGGGCGACCTCGCACCAAGACAGCATGTTCGGGTTTTGGCTGTTTCGATCCACGCCCCCGCGCGGGGGGCG